>NZ_JVJI01000055.1:0-54279 GCF_001072665.1 Streptococcus pseudopneumoniae
GATTACCGAAGTAGGTACAAAAGTTCTATCAAGCAATCAACCAGCAGAAGGAGTAAAAGACCTGGTTCTAGAAACTCCGAAACTAGAAGTTGAAAAAATTGCAGTATCCTTTGAACGTCAAGAACGTCCAAACTCAGAGCTTCTCAAAGGTCAACGTCGTATTGTTCAAGCTGGAGAAGAAGGACAAATTCGTCGCTTGATTGAAGTAGATAGCCAAGGCAATCGTACCCTTCGTACAACAGAAGTTCTCAAGGAAGCTCTTCCAGAAATTGTTGAAATTGGAACAAAAGTAAAAACAGAACCAGCAGTAGCGCCTACACAAGAAAAACCATCCCAAAATACAGCAGTTAAATCAGAAGAAGCAAGCAAACAATTGCCAAATACAGGAACTGCTGATGCCAATGAAGCCCTAATAGTAGGATTGGCAAGCCTTGGTCTTGCTAGTTTAGCCTTGACATTGAAACAGAAAAAAGAAGATGAAGATTAAATATCGAAAAATCTTGTGAAATCTTTCCTTATATTTCCAAAGTGTGATATAATAGTTTCGAATAAAATAAATAAAGGGGTTTTTGTAACATGGCAAAACTTACTGTTAAAGACGTTGACTTGAAAGGTAAAAAAGTCCTCGTTCGTGTTGACTTCAACGTACCATTGAAAGATGGCGTAATCACTAACGACAACCGTATCACAGCAGCTCTTCCAACTATTAAGTACATCATCGAACAAGGTGGACGTGCAATTCTTTTCTCTCACCTTGGACGTGTGAAAGAAGAAGCTGATAAAGCTGGTAAATCACTTGCTCCTGTAGCAGCAGACTTGGCAGCTAAATTGGGCCAAGACGTTGTTTTCCCAGGTGTTACTCGTGGTGCTGAATTGGAAGCAGCTATCAACGCTCTTGAAGATGGACAAGTTCTCTTGGTTGAAAACACTCGTTACGAAGATGTTGATGGCAAGAAAGAATCTAAAAACGATCCTGAACTTGGTAAATACTGGGCATCACTTGGAGATGGTATCTTCGTAAACGATGCATTCGGTACAGCTCACCGTGCACACGCATCTAACGTTGGTATCTCAGCAAACGTTGAAAAAGCAGTTGCTGGTTTCCTTCTTGAAAACGAAATTGCCTACATCCAAGAAGCAGTTGAAACTCCAGAACGTCCATTCGTGGCTATCCTTGGTGGTTCAAAAGTTTCAGACAAGATCGGTGTTATCGAAAACTTGCTTGAAAAAGCTGATAAAGTCCTTATCGGTGGTGGTATGACTTACACATTCTACAAAGCACAAGGTATCGAAATCGGTAACTCACTTGTAGAAGAAGACAAATTGGATGTTGCGAAAGCTCTTCTTGAAAAAGCAAACGGTAAATTGATCTTGCCAGTTGACTCAAAAGAAGCTAACGCATTTGCTGGTTACACTGAAGTGCGTGACACTGAAGGTGAAGCAGTTTCTGAAGGCTTCCTTGGTCTTGACATCGGTCCAAAATCTATCGCTAAATTTGACGAAGCTTTGACTGGTGCGAAAACAGTTGTATGGAACGGACCTATGGGTGTATTTGAAAACCCAGACTTCCAAGCTGGTACAATCGGTGTGATGGACGCTATCGTGAAACAACCAGGCGTTAAATCAATCATCGGTGGTGGTGACTCAGCTGCCGCAGCGATCAACCTTGGTCGCGCAGACAAATTCTCATGGATTAGTACGGGCGGAGGTGCTTCAATGGAACTTCTCGAAGGTAAAGTATTGCCAGGTTTGGCTGCACTTACAGAAAAATAATTTCAGCCCGTTAGTCTCTACAAAATCCTGATTTTGTAGAAAAAGGAACAAAACTGAAACGTTAACAAAAAGGTGACATAGCCACCTTTTTGTGTTAGTGTAGGTATTTGTGACGCGGTGGTGGAGCATCAATGGAACTTCTTGAAGGTAAAGTTCTTCCAGGACTTGCAGCCTTGACAGAAAAATAAGATTTTATAAATAAATCAAAGAAGAGAGGGATGAAAGTTCCTCTTTTCTTTTGCTTAAAATAAAAACGCTTCCTCTCAACTATTCATAATAAAATCAGCAGATTTATGATAAAATGGAAATAGAAAGTTGAGATTATGAGTTATTTTAAAAAATATAAATTCGATAAATCCCAGTTCAAACTTGGTATGCGAACCTTTAAAACAGGTATTGCTGTTTTTCTAGTTCTCTTGATTTTTGGCTTTTTTGGCTGGAAAGGTCTTCAAATCGGTGCTTTGACAGCCGTTTTTAGCCTGAGGGAGAGTTTTGATAAGAGTGTCCATTTTGGGACTTCGCGTATTCTAGGAAATAGTATCGGTGGTCTCTATGCCCTAGTCTTCTTCCTATTAAATACCTTTTTCCACGAAGCCTTTTGGGTAACCTTGGTTGTTGTTCCGATTTGTACCATGTTAACCATTATGACAAATGTAGCCATGAATAACAAAGCAGGGGTTATTGGTGGTGTAGCAGCTATGTTAATCATTACCCTATCGATCCCGAGTGGAGAGACAATTTTGTACGTATTTGCGCGTGTATCAGAAACTTTCATGGGAGTTTTTGTCGCAATTCTCGTAAATTACGATATTGATCGTATTCGGCTCTTTTTAGAGAAAAAAGAAAAATAATGTTACATTTTATAACATTATCAATTGACGTTTGTCTTTTTTTAGACTATAATAGACAGAAAGAAGGAAATTGTAAATGAAGGAAAAAGAATTTCGCCGAAATATGGCTGTTTTTCCTATCGGCAGTGTTATGAAGTTGACCGATCTATCGGCGCGTCAGATTCGTTATTATGAAGATCAAGAGTTGATTAAGCCTGATCGAAACGAAGGGAACCGTCGCATGTATTCCTTGAATGACATGGATCGTCTGCTTGAAATCAAAGATTATATCTCTGAAGGTTATAATATCGCTGCTATTAAGAAAAAATATGCTGAACGTGAAGCGAAATCCAAGAAAGCGGTGAGTCAGACTGAGGTGCGTCGTGCACTTCACAATGAACTCCTCCAACAGGGTCGCTTTGCTTCGGTACGATCACCTTTTGGTCGCGGTTAGCCAACCGCAAGTAGTCATACATTAAGGAGAAAACTCATGCCAATCACAGCTGCAGATATTCGTCGTGAAGTCAAGGAAAAAAATGTTACCTTTATCCGTCTCATGTTCTCAGATATTTTAGGAACCATGAAAAACGTCGAAATTCCTGCTACAGATGAACAGTTAGATAAAGTCTTGTCAAATAAGGCTATGTTTGATGGATCTTCTATCGAAGGTTTTGTACGTATCAATGAGTCGGATATGTACTTGTACCCAGACTTGGATACATGGACAGTCTTCCCATGGGGAGATGAAAATGGAAGTGTTGCAGGTTTGATCTGTGATGTCTATACAACAGAAGGAGAACCCTTTGCGGGTGACCCTCGTGGTAATCTGAAGCGTGCACTTCGTCATATGGAAGAAGTAGGATTCAAATCCTTCAATCTTGGGCCAGAGCCAGAATTCTTCCTATTTAAGTTGGATGAAAATGGAGATCCAACACTTGAAGTGAATGACAAGGGTGGCTACTTTGATTTGGCGCCTACTGACCTTGCGGACAACACACGTCGTGAGATTGTGAATGTCTTGACCAAAATGGGATTTGAAGTAGAAGCGAGTCACCACGAGGTTGCGGTTGGACAGCATGAGATTGACTTCAAGTACGATGAAGTTCTCCGTGCTTGTGATAAGATTCAAATCTTTAAACTTGTTGTTAAAACCATTGCTCGCAAACATGGGCTTTACGCAACCTTTATGGCTAAACCAAAATTTGGTATTGCTGGATCAGGTATGCACTGTAATATGTCCTTGTTTGATGAAGAAGGAAACAATGCCTTCTTTGATCCAAATGATCCAAAAGGAATGCAGTTGTCAGAAACGGCCTACCATTTCCTTGGCGGTTTGATTAAGCATGCCTACAACTATACTGCCATCATGAACCCAACAGTTAACTCATACAAACGTTTGGTTCCTGGTTATGAAGCACCTGTTTACATTGCTTGGGCTGGTCGTAACCGTTCGCCACTTGTGCGCGTGCCTGCTTCACGTGGTATGGGAACTCGTCTTGAGTTACGTTCAGTGGATCCGATGGCAAACCCATACATCGCTATGGCTGTTCTTTTGGAAGTTGGTTTGCATGGTATTGAAAATAAAATCGAAGCACCAGCTCCTATCGAAGAAAATATCTACATCATGACAGCAGAAGAGCGCAAGGAAGCTGGTATTACAGACCTTCCATCAACTCTTCACAACGCTTTGAAAGCTTTGACAGAAGATGAAGTTGTCAGAGCGGCTCTCGGAGAACATATCTATACTAGTTTCCTTGAAGCAAAACGAATCGAATGGGCAAGTTATGCAACCTTCGTTTCACAATGGGAAATTGATAATTATTTAGACCTTTACTAATATAGAAGAAAGATTGCCTGAGGGCGGTCTTTTTTCTTGTGTTTTATATCGAGGTATGATATATTTTATATAACGAAGTGCGATATATCGAACTGAATAGGAGGTGAATGCAAATGGAATTAACGGATAAGATTCGTCGAGTTTATCTTCCGATGACGGAAACGGGCTTTTATATCTTGTTCTGTCTGCAAAAGGAAGGTCATGGTTATAGTATTACGCAAAAGGTCAAGGAGATGACAGATTCGCAAGTTTCGATTAGTCCTGGGACTATGTATGGAACCTTGTCAAAAATGGAAAAGGATGGTTTGATTTCCTTTGTCCGTGAAGAGGAAAAACGGAAAATCTATCAGATCACAGACTTGGGACGAAAAGTCTTAGATATTGAATTGAAGCGTATTGAACGGCTCTATAGAAACAGTCTGGAGGAAAGATGATGGAAAAGAAAGTTGTTTATAGAATTGCAACCATTGCGGATTATGATAGAGAGGCTTTATATCTTAGAAAAATGCATGCTGAGGGCTGGAAACTCAAAGAAGTAACCTACTCTAACTTAGTAGTTGCGGTTAAGTATACTTTTGAAAAGTGCCAACCGGAGCAGGTGTCTTATCAGTTGGACTTTTATCCCATGAGAAAATCCGATAGAGCCTCCTATTTACAACTATTTAAAGATTGTGGTTGGGAGCATATTACAGACTTTAATGGTTTTTCATACTTTAGAAAGCTTCATTCTGGAATTGAGTCGGATGCCGAGTTTGAAATTTATAATGACGCGGCCGGGAAGCTAGCTATGGTCAAACGGATTTTAACGAGGCGGATGTTTCCTATTTTGCTTCTCTTTTTAGCTCTACTACCGGTTTTCTCAAAGTTTGTCGCTGGAGGTAGTTCTTTCAGTTGGGAAATGTTTTTGATTGTTATAATAGATGGTGTTTTATTGATAGTTCATGCGATTCAGATTTCTTATATTTTTTGGAGATTGTTTCAAAAGTGGAAAGAATTATCTGATAAATAAAACCATGCATGTTTTCTAATTTGGAGGTGCGATGATGAAAAGCAAACTACAATTTCGGATTTTTACGATTCTTGATGAGGATAAGAAAGAAGAATATTTACATGAGATGCACTTGAAAGGTTGGAGGTATAGAACGAGTCGTTTTGGTTTTTTCTATTTTGACCAATGTCAACCAGACGATGTTATCTACTGTATCTATGATTCTAGATTTCTTAAAAAATATAAGCATGAACTACAAGATTTTAGAGATAGAGGTTGGGAATTAATAGAAGCAGGTTTTTGTTCAATTCTTCGTAAATCGTCTTCTGATTTACTTCCAGAGGATCAAGTCTATATGGCTAAGGAGAGCAGATGGGAAGTCATGCGATATAGACTTCGTTCATGTGCAGCTACTTTCTTAGGTGGTTTGGTTGTTTGTATAAGTTTATTTAAAGAAGAACTTTCTATGTCTTTCTTCGTTATTTTTCTTTTATATGCTTTAATGATTTCTTATCTAATCCATGGTTTTTTCAGACTTAAAAAGAAATACCGAGTAGATGGAAGGTAAAGCTCTAGGTCTTCAGACTGATTTTTAGCACTCTTGGTAAAAGAGTGCTAATTTTTTGAGTTTTTGTCTTGACTTTCTCTTCTAAGGGTGTATAATAGAATCATAAGTTAGCACTTGAGTGTGTCGAGTGCTAATCAATCAGACAGAGAGGAGTGATGAGGTGGTTACAGAGCGTCAGCAGGATATTTTAAATCTGATTATTGACATCTTTACCAAAACGCACGAACCTGTCGGATCCAAAGCCTTGCAAGAGTCTATTAACTCTAGCAGTGCAACCATTCGTAATGACATGGCGGCTCTAGAAAAGCAAGGGTTGCTTGAAAAGGCTCATACTTCAAGTGGTCGGATGCCAAGTGTTGCTGGTTTTCAGTACTATGTAAAACACTCACTGGATTTTGACCGACTAGCTGAAAATGAGGTGTATGAGATTGTCAAAGCTTTTGATCAGGAATTCTTCAAATTGGAGGATATTCTGCAAGAGGCTGCTAATCTACTGACAGACTTGAGTGGCTGTACGGTAGTAGCACTGGATGTTGAGCCTAGCAGGCAACGTTTGACAGCCTTTGATATCGTTGTTTTGGGCCAACATACAGCCTTGGCGGTATTCACCCTAGACGAGTCGCGGACGGTTACCAGTCAGTTTCTGATTCCAAGGAACTTCTTGCAGGAGGATTTGCTGAAACTGAAGAGCATCATTCAGGAACGTTTCCTCGGTCACACCGTTCTAGATATTCACTACAAGATTCGGACGGAGATTCCGCAGATTATCCAGCGTTACTTCACAACAACGGATAATGTGATCGATCTCTTTGAACACATCTTTAAGGAAATGTTCAACGAAAACATTGTGGTGGTGGGCAAGGTCAATCTCTTGAATTTTGCCAATCTAGCAGCCTATCAGTTTTTTGACCAACCGCAAAAGGTGGCTCTGGAGATTCGTGAGGGGTTGCGTGAAGATCAGATGCAAAACGTCCGTGTTGCGGACAGTCAAGAGTCCTGTCTAGCTGACCTAGCGGTGATTAGTAGTAAATTTCTCATTCCTTATCGGGGAGTTGGAATTCTAGCAATTATCGGTCCGGTCAATCTGGATTACCAACAGCTAATCAACCAAGTCAACGTAATCAACCGTGTTTTGACTATGAAGTTGACAGATTTTTACCGCTACCTCAGCAGTAATCATTACGAAGTACATTAAGATTGAAATCATTAAAGGAGGCGAAAATGGCCCAAGATATAAAAAATGAAGAAGTAGAAGAAGTCCAAGAAGAGGAAGTTGTGGAAACGGTAGAAGAAACAACTCCTGAGAAGTCTGAGTTGGACTTGGCAAATGAACGTGCAGATGAGTTCGAAAACAAATACCTTCGCGCTCATGCAGAAATGCAAAATATCCAACGCCGTGCCAATGAAGAGCGTCAAAACTTGCAACGTTATCGTAGTCAAGACTTGGCAAAAGCGATTCTCCCTTCTTTGGATAACCTTGAGCGTGCACTCGCAGTTGAAGGTTTGACAGATGATGTGAAGAAGGGCTTGGAAATGGTGCAAGAAAGCTTGATTTACGCTTTGAAAGAAGAAGGAATCGAAGAAATCGCAGCTGATGGCGAATTTGACCATAACTACCATATGGCCATCCAAACTCTCCCAGCAGACGATGAACACCCAGCAGATACCATTGCCCAAGTCTTCCAAAAAGGCTACAAACTCCATGACCGCATCCTACGCCCAGCAATGGTAGTGGTCTATAACTAGTTTAGAAAATTTGACAAAAGTTGTCCGAAACGACAATAAACTATGAAGAAAGATAAAATATATTTGGCTTTGCAATAGTGAGCGAAGCGAACCAAAGACGATACTCTTCGCCGTGGCGCTATTTGCGCAAACTTTGAGACCTTAGGCTCAAAGTTTAGTCAAAGAGATTGACGAAGTCAAGCTCTGACGGCGCCGCCACTTAAGAAGAGTATCAAAAAGAAAAATAGAATATAAAATTTAAGGAGAAAAACACATGTCTAAAATTATCGGTATTGACTTAGGTACAACAAACTCAGCAGTTGCAGTTCTTGAAGGAACTGAAAGCAAAATCATCGCAAACCCAGAAGGAAACCGCACAACTCCATCTGTAGTATCATTCAAAAACGGCGAAATCATCGTTGGTGATGCTGCAAAACGTCAAGCAGTCACAAACCCAGATACAGTTATCTCTATCAAATCTAAGATGGGAACTTCTGAAAAAGTTTCTGCAAATGGAAAAGAATACACTCCACAAGAAATCTCAGCTATGATTCTTCAATATTTGAAAGGTTACGCTGAAGATTACCTTGGTGAAAAAGTAACGAAAGCAGTTATCACAGTTCCAGCTTACTTTAACGATGCTCAACGTCAAGCAACAAAAGACGCTGGTAAAATCGCTGGTCTTGAAGTAGAACGTATCGTCAACGAACCAACTGCAGCCGCTCTTGCTTATGGTTTGGACAAGACTGATAAAGAAGAAAAAATCTTGGTATTCGACCTTGGTGGTGGTACATTCGACGTATCTATCCTTGAATTGGGTGACGGTGTCTTCGACGTATTGTCAACTGCAGGGGACAACAAACTTGGTGGTGACGACTTTGACCAAAAAATCATTGACCACTTGGTAGCAGAATTCAAGAAAGAAAACGGTATTGACTTGTCTACTGACAAGATGGCAATGCAACGTTTGAAAGATGCTGCTGAAAAAGCTAAGAAAGACCTTTCTGGTGTAACTTCAACTCAAATCAGCTTGCCATTTATCACTGCAGGTGAGGCTGGACCTCTTCACTTGGAAATGACCTTGACTCGTGCGAAATTTGACGATTTGACTCGTGACCTTGTAGAACGTACAAAAGTTCCAGTTCGTCAAGCCCTTTCAGATGCAGGTTTGAGCTTGTCAGAAATCGATGAAGTTATCCTTGTTGGTGGTTCGACTCGTATCCCTGCCGTTGTTGAAGCTGTTAAAGCTGAAACTGGTAAAGAACCAAACAAATCAGTAAACCCTGATGAAGTTGTTGCCATGGGTGCTGCTATCCAAGGTGGTGTCATTACTGGTGATGTTAAAGACGTTGTCCTTCTTGACGTAACACCATTGTCACTTGGTATCGAAACAATGGGTGGTGTCTTCACAAAACTCATCGACCGCAACACAACAATTCCAACATCTAAATCACAAGTCTTCTCAACAGCAGCAGACAACCAACCAGCCGTTGATATCCACGTTCTTCAAGGTGAACGCCCAATGGCAGCAGATAACAAGACTCTTGGACGTTTCCAATTGACAGATATCCCAGCTGCACCTCGTGGAATTCCTCAAATCGAAGTAACATTTGACATCGACAAGAACGGTATCGTGTCTGTTAAAGCCAAAGACCTTGGAACCCAAAAAGAACAAACAATTGTTATCCAATCAAACTCTGGTTTGACTGATGAAGAAATTGACCGCATGATGAAAGATGCAGAAGCAAACGCTGAAGCAGATAAGAAACGTAAAGAAGAAGTTGACCTTCGTAACGAAGTTGACCAAGCAATCTTTGCGACTGAAAAGACAATCAAGGAAACTGAAGGCAAAGGCTTCGACGCAGAACGTGACGCTACCCAAGCTGCCCTTGATGATCTTAAGAAAGCGCAAGAAGACAACAACTTGGACGAAATGAAAGCAAAACTTGAAGCATTGAACGAAAAAGCTCAAGGACTTGCTGTTAAACTCTACGAACAAGCCGCCGCAGCCCAACAAGCTCAGGCAGGAGCAGAAGGCGCACAAGCAACAGGAAACGCAGGCGATGACGTCGTAGACGGAGAGTTTACTGAAAAGTAAGATGCAAAGCCCGTTAAAACCTCACAGTGAAAATAGGAAATCTGACGCAGAAACTTTAGTTTCTAGGAAGATTTGTCTTTTTCACCAAGAGGTTAGGGCGTGCTCAATTCAGCTTAACAACTAAATGATAGGAAGAAATCCAGAGGTTGCAACCCAGCCTCTGTTTTTCGATAAAATAGAGGATGTTGTGTATGAAAAAAGTACTTTGTGTCATTTATCCTAATTTTTCTCTTTATGAGATAACCACTTTAACAAGTACTTTAGCTCTGTCTTTTTATATCACGATTGATTATGTAGCTTCTGAGAATTCGATGGTGGTCTCTGAGGATGGTTTGCCCTGTCAACCGACGAAAACATTGGATCAGATCCGTATAGAAGATTATTCTTGTGTGATTTTGCCAGGAATGGTAAATATAGGTCCTACTCTACAAGATGAGAAATTGATCTCGTTTTTGAGAAGTCTTAATGAGCAAGATATCCTAATTGCAGCCATTTCTTCAGCGCCCCTTTTATTGGCGAAAGCAGGCTTGTTGAACGACACGAAATTTACAGGTGGAATTTGGCAAAACTTCTTTGACTATTTTGAATTTCTTCCACGTGAGAATTTCCAACCGAAAGTTTTTGTCCAAGATAAACAAATCATTACGGCTATCGGTTTTGCACATCAAGAGTTTGCAAGAAAAGTGATTTTCGGTTTAGGGTTGGCAGAGAATACGGACAACTATTTTAAAGAACAGAACGAGTATGCTGAAGAGGATTTGATATTTACTCTATCAGATGAAGAGTTTAATCAAGTGAAGCAGAGTATAGAAAACAGCCTCTAAAGATTTACATGAAAATTATAGAAAGGAACAAAGGTGTTCAGGGAATTGAACACGGGTTCCCAAATTTATTACTCAATATAAAAGAAAGGAATTGAACCCGACCTAAATTCTCGGAAAAAAGATAAATCTGTCTAGGAGCATCGCTCCAGCGTCAGATTTCCTATTTTTCAGTCGAATTTTACGGTCTTGGTATCTTGTATGAACAATACTGAATTTTATGATCGTCTGGGGGTGTCAAAAAACGCTTCGGCAGACGAGATCAAAAAGGCTTATCGTAAGCTTTCGAAAAAATATCACCCAGATATCAATAAGGAGCCTGGTGCTGAGGAAAAATACAAGGAAGTTCAGGAAGCCTATGAGACTTTGAGTGACGACCAAAAACGTGCGGCCTATGACCAATATGGTGCTGCGGGTGCCAATGGCAGTTTTGGTGGTGCTGGCGGTTTCGGCGGTTTCGACGGGGCAGGTGGCTTCGGTGGTTTTGAGGATATTTTCTCAAGTTTCTTTGGCGGAGGCGGTGCTTCACGCAATCCAAATGCTCCTCGTCAGGGGGATGACCTCCAATACCGTGTGAATTTGACCTTTGAAGAAGCTATTTTTGGAGCTGAAAAAGAGGTTAAGTACAATCGTGAAGCAAGCTGTAGTACATGTAATGGCTCAGGTGCTAAGCCAGGAACAAGTCCAGTCACTTGTGGACGCTGTCATGGCGCTGGTGTCATTAATGTCGATACGCAGACTCCGCTTGGTATGATGCGTCGCCAAGTAACCTGTGATGTCTGTCATGGTCGCGGAAAAGAAATCAAAGATCCATGTACAACCTGTCACGGAACAGGTCATGAAAAACAAGCTCATAGTGTACATGTCAAAATCCCTGCTGGTGTTGAAACAGGTCAACAAATTCGCCTAGCTGGTCAAGGTGAAGCTGGATTTAATGGTGGACCTTATGGTGACTTGTATGTAGTGGTTTCTGTGGAAGCCAGCGACAAGTTTGAACGTGAAGGAACTACTATCTTCTACAATCTAAACCTCAACTTTGTCCAAGCAGCTCTTGGTGACACAGTAGATATCCCAACTGTTCACGGTGATGTTGAATTGGTTATCCCAGAGGGAACTCAGACTGGTAAGAAATTCCGTCTACGTGGCAAAGGAGCTCCGAGTCTTCGTGGCGGTGCAGTTGGTGACCAATACGTTACCGTTAATGTCGTAACACCGACAGGCTTGAATGACCGCCAAAAAGCAGCCTTGAAAGAATTCGCAGCTGCAGGTGATTTAAAAGTCAATCCAAAGAAAAAGGGCTTCTTTGACCATATTAAAGATGCCTTTGAAGGAGAATAACACAAAAAGAGCCGTTGGGCTCTTTTTACTTTATTCTTTGTAATGTTAGCATTGGAACAATCACTCATCGGCTGATTTTCTATCAGACCTTTGCTTGAGCAAGCCAGCTGCATCCATATCTTGGATGAGTTGCTTGATTTCCGCTTCTTTACCAGGCTTAATGGTAACGGTATCAATATGGTTGATTGCAGAGTTATCCTGAATATCCACTAAAGTCAAGGCTTTTTCATAGAATGCAATTCCCTTTTTTAGACTTTCCTGATCCTTCCAATATAGAACTGAGTAATCAGGATTTGGTTTCTTTCCGATTTCTTGTAAATAATTCCTACTTTCCTTCTTTAAAAATTGCAATAAACCATGATTGAACAAGTTATCCCCTACTTTATAGTAGGAGATATCTCCAGTCTGTAGGACATAGACTTCGAGTTGGTTTTTGGTGAGATTTGGACTTTCTTTTAAGACGGGATGGCTATTGATGACCTCATCTGAGAAAGTAACATAAAAATTTAAGCCCCCACCCTCGTATTTATATCTTCCATTTGATTTTACTTTCTTAGGAGGCATGTCAAGGGAGGTAAAGATTTGTTTGAGGGCGTTATTTCCCTTGTGAATGTCAATCGGTGAGGCTCTGAAGGCAAAAAACAGTACTAGAAATGCTAGGACCGCAAGAAGGCTAAGGCAACCACAAGGGATTAGGATGATCTGTGCCAGAATTTTAAAAAACTGTTTCATTTTCATTCCTCTTTTTTGTTTGACCCTGACAACCTAAAATAGATTTAAGGAAAGTTCATGGCTCTTTTTACTTATCTTCGATTTCCTGTGTTTCTTTTATCACAGCTAGTCTAGTCTGGATATCTTTTTCCAAGACCTTAAACTTGTAAGTCAGGTCTTCTTGGTATTCCTTGATGAGTTCTTTTTGCTGGTCAATGATTTGTAGGCTGTTTTGGATAATATCTACATCATCCTTGATAGCTTGAACGCGGTCAGTGGTATTCAAGACTTCATCTGTGATGGCTTGGCGATTTTTTGTGAGCAGATAACTTCCGGCTGCAGCTCCTGCAAATAGCAGTAGGTTGGATAATTTCATGGCAACTCCTTAGGTGTTTTTGATAGTTTCAGCGACTTGAGCGAGTTTGTCAAAGTCTGGTTCGTGGGCGATAAAATCAATCTTGAGGTCATCGTCCGCTCTGTAGCGAGGCACGAGGTGAACGTGGGTATGAAAGACGGTTTGCCCTGCAATTTCTTCACAGTTGGCAATGATATTCATACCAGCAGCCTTGGTAGCTTTCATGACTTTTTGAGCTACTTTTGGTACTTGGGCAAAGAGTTGGCTGGCGCTAGTAGCGTCCATTTCCAAAAGATTGCGATAGTGTTCCTTTGGCACGACCAAGGTGTGTCCTGGTGTTACTTGAGAGATATCAAGAAAGGCAAGAACCTGCTCATCTTCATATACTTTTGAAGCAGGAATTTCCCCTGCGATGATTTTACAAAAAATGCAATCTGACATAAAATCTACCTCTACTGTATTGAATTTTGATATAATATAGCTACATTATACCAGATTTGGAGAAAATATGTTAGAAATTAAAAACCTGACAGGTGGCTATGTTCATGTCCCTGTCTTGAAAGATGTGTCCTTTACCGTTGAAAGTGGGCAGTTGGTCGGTTTGATTGGCCTCAATGGTGCTGGTAAATCGACGACAATCAATGAGATTATCGGTCTGTTGACACCTTATAGTGGCTCCATCAATATCAATGGCTTGACCCTGCAAGAAGATGCAACGAACTATCGCAAGCAAATTGGTTACATTCCTGAGACACCTAGCTTGTATGAGGAATTGACCCTCAGAGAGCATATCGAAACGGTTGCCATGGCTTATGGTATTGAGCAGAAAGTGGCTTTTGAGCGAGTAGAACCTTTGTTAAAAATGTTCCGTCTGGACCAGAAATTAGATTGGTTCCCTGTTCATTTTTCAAAAGGGATGAAGCAGAAGGTCATGATTATCTGTGCTTTTGTGGTGGATCCGAGTCTCTTCATCGTGGATGAGCCTTTCCTTGGGCTCGATCCGCTGGCTATTGCAGACTTGATTCAGCTTTTGGAAGTGGAAAAGCAAAAAGGCAAGTCTATTCTCATGAGTACCCACGTGCTGGATTCGGCTGAGAAGATGTGTGATGCCTTTGTTATTCTCCACAAGGGGGAAGTGCGTGCTAAGGGAAATCTCCTGCAACTGCGCGAAGCCTTTGACATGCCTGAGGCTAGTTTGAATGATATTTACTTGGCTCTGACCAAAGAGGAGGAGCTATGAAAGACTTGTTTTTAAAGAGAAAGCAGGCTTTTCGTAAGGAGTGTGTCGGTTATCTGCGCTATGTTCTCAATGACCACTTTGTCTTGTTCCTGCTTGTTCTGCTGGGCTTTCTAGCCTACCAGTACAGTCAACTCTTACAACATTTTCCTGAAAATCATTGGCCTATCCTTTTGTTTGTAGGCATTACGTCTGTTTTACTTTTGCTTTGGGGTGGAATTGCCACCTATATGGAGGCTCCAGACAAGCTCTTTCTCTTGGTCGGAGAAGAGGAAATCAAACTCCATCTCAAGCGTCAAACTGGCATTTCCCTAGTCTTTTGGCTCTTTGTTCAGACCCTTTTCTTGCTGTTATTTGCGCCCCTATTTTTGGCAATGGGTTATGGTTTGCCTGTTTTTCTGGTCTATGTGCTTTTATTGGGAGTAGGTAAATATTTCCTCTTTCGTCAAAAGGCTAGTAAATTTTTCACGGAAACTGGACTGGACTGGGACTATGTCATTTCCCAAGAAAGCAAGCGTAAGCAAGTCTTGCTTCGTTTCTTTGCCCTCTTTACGCAGGTAAAGGGAATTTCAAACAGCGTCAAGCGTCGTGCCTATCTGGACTTTATCCTAAAGGCTGTTCAGAAGGTTCCTGGGAAGATTTGGCAAAATCTCTATCTGCGTTCTTATCTGCGAAATGGAGATCTCTTTGCCCTCAGTCTCCGTCTGCTCTTGCTTTCCTTACTGGCGCAGATTTTTATCGAGCAAGCTTGGATTGCGACAGCAGTGGTGGTTCTCTTTAACTACCTCTTGCTCTTCCAGTTGCTGGCCCTCTATCATGCCTTTGACTACCAGTATTTAACCCAACTCTTTCCACTGGACAAGGGGCAAAAGGAAAAAGGCTTACAGGCGGTAGTCCGAGGATTGACCAGTTTTGTTTTACTTGTGGAATTAGTTGTCGGCCTTGTGACCTTCCAAGAAAAACTAGCCCTTCTAGCCTTGCTGGGTGCAGGTTTGGTTTTACAAGTCTTGTACTTACCTTATCAGGTCAAACGTCAGATGCAGGACTAACATTGCCTATATGAAACAAAAAAGAAGTTGAGTTCAGTTTGTCTCAACTTCTTTTATTTTCTACAAGATAATGGTTGGTCCGTAGAGACTCAACTTGGTCTTGACTTGGTCAAAGTGGAAACGGTCATAGGCCCGCCAAGCAGCGCGAGTAGGAGCATCTGGATCAAGAGCGCTGAGTCCCATGAGAAGACTGGAAGTCTGGTAAAATTTTTCCAATTCAATCAATACTCGATTATCCACTGTTTCAGCCTTGGCTAGAAAACCAAGAATAGAGTTTAGTTGCTCCTGAAAGCGGACGTCGTCAGCGCTTGCCTGTCTGCATGCTTGGTAGGCTTTGTTTAAGTCCGTAATCAAAGTCTGAGCTCTTTTGATAGGGTCTGTATCTGTCATGAGAATTCCTCCTTTAATCTGGGTGCCAGTCTTGATTCTAGCAACTGTGTTTTGATACTGTCAGTCTATCACTTTTATCTCCTTTTTCACCATAAAATCTTTAATTGCTCTTGAAATTTCCTGAATGGTACTGTTAAGATTTTATGATAAAATAGTTGTAAGATTATCATGCTTATTTGAGGAATAAAATACCTTTCAGGAGCCTTGAAGGCCTGTTTAGGATTTGGTGGGCTTGTATCATAGTATTTTTGCTATTCTCTTTTTAGGAAGAAATTGAAACAAGGAGAGTAAGAAGATGAGAATATTTGTTTTAGAAGATGATTTTTCCCAACAAGCTAGAATTGAAACGACGATTGAAAAACTCTTGAAGGAACATCATATCACTCCCAGTTCTTTTGAAGTTTTTGGCAAACCAGACCAGCTGCTGTCAGAGGTGCATGAGAAGGGAGCCCATCAGCTATTCTTTTTGGATATTGAGATTCGAAATGAGGAGATGAAGGGGCTGGAAGTGGCTAGAAAAATTCGGGACCGAGATCCTTATGCTCTCATCGTCTTTGTGACGACTCACTCGGAGTTTATGCCCCTGTCCTTTCGCTACCAGGTGTCTGCTTTGGACTACATTGATAAGGCCCTTTCAGCAGAGGAGTTTGAATCTCGTATCGAGACAGCCCTCCTCTATGCCAATAGTCAAGACAGTAAAAGTCTGGCGGAAGATTGCTTTTACTTTAAATCAAAATTTGCCCAATTCCAGTATCCTTTTAAAGAGGTTTACTATCTCGAAACGTCGCCCAGAGCTCATCGTGTTATTCTCTATACCAAGACAGACAGACTGGAATTTACAGCGAGTTTAGAGGAGGTTTTCAAGCAGGAACCCCGTCTCTTGCAGTGCCATCGCTCTTTTCTCATCAATCCTGCCAATGTGGTTCGTTTGGATAAGAAAGAAAAACTTCTTTACTTTCCCAATGGTGGAAGCTGTATGATCGCGCGTTATAAGGTCAGGGAAGTGTCTGAAGCCATCAATAAATTACACTGAGCTAGGAGAGTTTATGAACATTGCTTGGATATTGTTGTATTTTCTTGTTATTAATGGACTAGAAATTGTCATTTTCTTTAAGGTAGATGGAATTGGTCTCACTTTTGAGAGGATTTTTAAAGCTTTTCTTTTGAAATTTCTTCTAGGGGCCATTTTTGCGACTTTTCAATTTTTGGATGTAAGTGAATATTTGTCCTATTTTATAGAACCTTTGTTCGGTATATGTCTATCTTTCTTACTGTTAAGAGGGCTTCCTAAAAAACTCCTTTTCTTTTATGGTCTCTTTCCAATTGTATTGATGGATCTCTTTTACAGAAGTGTTTCCTATTTTGTGTTTCCGTTTTTGGGGCAAGGGATTGTAGATGGAGATGGAAATCCTCTCTTTTTGTTGATTATGCTATTCGTTTGCTTCATAGTATTAGTCTTTTTGAAATGGTTGGACTATGATTTTACTAGATTGAGAAAGGAGTTTCTCGATAAAGGTTTTCAACAGTCCCTGACTAAGATTAACTGGATAATGGGGGCTTACTTTCTAGTCATGGAAAATCTGTCTTACTTTGAATATGCATACGATATCCAATCAAAGACTGTTCGCCATCTGATTCTAGTGTTTTACCTACTCTTTTTTATGGGGATTATCAAGAAATTGGATTCCTATTTGAAGGAAAAACTCCATGAGAGATTGGACCAAGAGCAGGCCTTGCGCTACAGAGATATGGAACGTTATAGTCGGCATATAGAGGAACTTTACAAGGAAGTACGGAGTTTTCGCCATGACTACACCAACCTCTTGACCAGCTTACGTCTGGGCATTGAAGAGGAGGATATGGAGCAGATAAAAGAGGTCTACGACTCAGTCTTAAAGGATTCTAGTGAGAAATTACAGGACAATAAATATGACCTGGGCAGATTGGTGAATATTCGGGACCGTGCCCTAAAAAGTCTTCTAGCAGGAAAATTTCTAAAAGCCAGAGATAAGAAGATTATCTTTAATGTCGAAGTTCCTGAGGAGATTCAGGTTGAGGGGATGAGCCTGCTTGATTTTCTAACCATTGTGTCTATCCTTTGTGACAACGCTATTGAAGCCAGTGCAGAGGCCAGTCAACCTCATGTTTCAATCGCCTTTTTAAAAAATGGAGCACAGGAGACCTTTATCATTGAAAATTCCATTAAAGAAGAGGGCATAGATATTTCTGAGATTTTCTCCTTTGGAGCCAGTTCTAAAGGGGAGGAGAGAGGAGTTGGTCTCTATACCGTCATGAAAATTGTGGAAAGCCATCCTAATACCAGTCTAAATACCACCTGCAAAAATCAACTTTTTCGTCAGGTTTTAACAGTTCACTCGATGTCAGTTGATGATTAGAAGATCTGTGGAAAGAAGTACCGCCTGTAGTCATCAATTAAAATGCCATAGTATATGAGGTACCCTATATGAATAAGAAATCCTTTTTTATCATCTGTTCTACGTTGATTATTGCTTCGAATCTTCTCATGATTTCCGTGGTGAACAAGGGAGAAGAAACAGGGGGCAACCTGTTTGTGATTGCTATAGCCTGTGTTTTGCTACCAGCCTTTTTATATGCAGTTGAAAACAGACTGACTTCATTGGTAAGAGTAGAATCAATACTCTTGATTCAGTTGACAGTTATATCCCTACTCCGTCTTATCAACAGAATATGGAGTACGCCTGAAATCCTCAACATTATCATTACCCTTATCGCTTTTGCAAGTGGGACAGCTGCTATCCTTGTTGCGATTATGAGAATATATGAGAACATACGGAAGTGAGGGTGAGTAGTTCTCTATTTTGGATCTTTACGTTGTCAAGTTCCCCTAGGGCAAGTATGTTTTCCATGCTTGCTTTTTTTTAATTTTTTACAATTCAAGATGTTTTGATGACCATTTATGATTTGAGTGATCCAAGGATAAAATGAGTGCTATACTAGCAGTGTAAAGATTGAAGCAGGAAGTGTGATAAAACACAAGTTAAGGAAGCGGGGGGCTTCGTTCGTGGAAGTAGTAAATTAGAAAAAATATCTTATTAAGTAGTTGAAAAAGGGACAAACTATGAAAAAATCGATTTCTATCTTAAAAAAAATAATTACCTGCTTTTTACTTACTTTTGCCATTCAAGTTGTACCATTAACTGTTGTGAGACGTTTTTATGACGGAGTAATGGGAGATGTGTTCAGTGTTGGTTTCTTCCTTCTATCTTTCTTTATATGCTTAACGATTCTTGTATGTCTCATTAAGAGATGGGGTGATAAGACTACTTTATATTGCTTACCAATCAAGTGGGTAGAATTGAAATGGATTGTTCTTGCTTATCTGGCTAATCTGGTTTTAGTAGTTGGTTTTATATTTTTCACGACCGTTCTTGGAAAAGTCCATGATAATACAAGTTCTTTAAGCTTTTTTCAACATTTGGAAACAAGTGGTTTCTTGTACATAGTTCTATTCTGGTTGTCAACTACTTTCACTCAACCTCTTTTGGAGGAGATACTCTTTAGAGGAATCATTTTAGGAAGTTTAGAAAAATATTCTTCCATATTTGCTATTATCCTTTCGGCTGTTCTTTTTGGATTTGCTCATGACGGAGAAATGCTCTCTCAACATCTAGTGTCAGGAATTGTATTAGGAATTCTCTATATAAAGCGGAGAAATCTATATTCCTGTGTAGTTGTACATGGTTTGATGAATGCTACTGTCACCTGTCTCTTTTTTCTGGCTACTTAGGTTTTGAACCGATGAGTTTGTGTAGTTCTTCGTCTGATATTATATGAAAGGAGAAAAGAAATGAAAACTTTTCTTGCTAAAAAACGGAACATCTTTCTTGCAAGATTGTTCCTAGGTCAGTTGCCTTTGCTTGTCTCTACTTATTTATTTCTATCTCGTCAGTTTTTAAATTTTTCCTTGGTTTTCCAATTTCTTTTAGTGGTTATTAACTTGGCTTCTATTTTGGTCACTGTTTACCTCACTAGAGAAATGAGGATAAGAAAGTTTGAAGATGATGATTTGGTTAGTCCTAGAACCAATCAACTCATGTTCATCGGCTTGACAGGTTTTATGTCTATTATTTGTTTGTATAGAGGTGTCACAGCAGGAGAATCTTACCAACAACTAATTGCCTATATTGGCGCTATTCTCTGCTTGATTATTATGCTTCTACTCATTTGGGGCTTGAAGTATTATAAAAAGTAGGGGCTAATGAAGTTTTTGTTATGAATACAAAAACGATGTCATAATTTGAAATGATGGATACTGAGATGCTTGCGAAAGTTGAAGGAAGTTTCGGAGGTTGGGGAGATATGCTTTCTGGTTTATTGGGTGGGCTAGCACCTTCTCCAATTTTGGATCAATTAAATGGTAAGTGGCCTATTATACATCTTTCAAAACCATGTAGTCCTTATGGTATAGGGGGAACTCCAAACTCATGTAATGGTATTTAAAAAGGATTGAAGATATGAAGGCAAAATACGGGAATCAAATTGTTGATGTTTGGGAAATTGGTCAAGCAACTCCTAAACCAAGTTGGGTAGAGGAAGCTTTTCAAAAAAATTATATGGTTTGGTTGGATAATCATGTGCGCATTCTAATGGCAGGTCTTAACACTTCTCTCGCAACGAATATCAAGTTTGGTTTAGTTGGAACAGTTGGAGGAGGATTCGCTGGTTATGGGATGTATGTTCTCGGTTATCCAGGTGATTATATAGATATCACCAATCATAGAGTTATTTCTGCTAAAACATTTCACAAAAGTTATCAAATTTTAGAAAATGATTAGATATCATTTAATTGTAATGGAGAAAGCTATGAAAAAACATCCTATTCTTTTCAAAACGAGTGCCATTCTTTCTTATTTGTTTTTGTTTTTTGGATTGTTTTGGACAACCCAATTTTGGAGCAATTATTGGGAGTTCTCGTCTTGGGTAGGAAATCTTATTTGGATTCGAAACATCATCAGCCTTCTCTTTATCTGCTTGATGGTTTGGATTTTGGTCAGGTCGGGCCATGCTTATCTCTTTCGTATCCCTAGGAAAAAGTGGTTGAGCTATTCCGTCCTGACGGTGTTAGCAGCTGTTGTGCTTATCTGTTTTAACTATCTGACAGCTAAACACGTGCAGGGAACTAATGAAGGGTGGAATTTGTTTATTGCCTATAGTGAGACAAATTTTGCGGAGTTTGGTGTTTACCTAACCTTAATCGTACTAGGGCCTCTGATGGAAGAATTGGTATGTAGAGGACTGCTTCAACATGCCTTCTTTAAGAATTCGAGGTGGAGGCTGGATCTTCTCTTTCCGTCATTCTTATTTGCCTTGCCCCACTTTTCTAGCTTGCCAAGTTTCGCAGATATTTTTGTCTATACGGCAGTGGGTTGTCTATATGCCTGGCTGACACGTTATACGAAGAGTATCTATCCTTCTTATTCGATTCATATTGTTAATAATATCATCGCAAACTTACCATTTTTGCTCACTTTTCTACACAGGGTCCTGGGCTAAAAAACCAGAAGACTTGCTTTTCAGCCATAGAGGAGGTCATCATGTATAAACACTTATTTTTCCTAGATTCAAAAACCTTAGACTGGTTGACACCTTATATTCTGGTCTTGGCTTCTGACACCATTGCTTTTAATGTTTTTGTGCTAACCTTTGTATCTGTGGTGGTCTTTTATTTCCTAAATCCCATGTTATCTTTAATGGCTATCTTCTTAGGGGCTGGCTATGTGGTCGGATTTTGGTTGCTAAAATGGTTTGTTTTGGAAAGGTTAGAGCTAAAGGATGACTTGTAGGGAAGTTTGTTTGTTGAGGAGGCTAGTTTTATGAGAATTTTTAATAAGTGCCATGCCTTATTTTTTGGATTTTTAGTGCTACTAATCGTCATTACAGTTCCTTATACGATTAACCATGGGGATTTTTTTCAAAATGAATCTGAATTGATTATTGTAAGTCTTCTAGTAACCTCGATGAGTGTTGCTTATGCTAGACAGTTTGAAATGATTTCTTTTGGGATGTTAAGCAAGAAACAACTTTTGCTTTTCATTGAAATCTTTCTTCTAAGTCTGCTTGAGACGCTAGTTTATATTCATTTCTTCGCTGTTTCTTCTGGCGCAGGAGTTCAACACTTGGCGGAAGTCAGCAGAGGAATCTCTCTGTCTTTGATTTTGACTTCCTCAGTTTTTGGTCCCATCCAGGAGGAACTCATTTTCAGAGGACTTCTTCAAGGTGCCGTTTTTGACAATTCTTGGTTAGGGCTTGTGCTAACTTCCTCTCTCTTTTCTTTCATGCATGGACCTTCCAATGTCCCTTCGTTTATTTTTTATCTACTTGGGGGCTTGTTACTGGGCTTTGCTTATAAAAAGAGCCAAAACCTATGGGTTTCTACTCTAGTTCACATGTTTTACAATGCTTGGCCACTCTTATATTATTTATAAAAATCATGAAAAGGTAAGCAGAAGACGGTGCTTGCCTTTTTCTTTCTATAATGATACCCAAGCCAATCCAGAGGCTTTTCTTTGAGAATCGGGTCTGGAGCGGTTGACGAATAGGCCAAAAACTAGTAGAATAGTAAGGAAACTTTATACGGAGGAAAGAAATGGATTTGGGTGATAATGAGCTAACACTGACTCCCATACCTGGGAAAAGTGGCAAGGCTTATATGGGTAGCTATCCTGATGGGAAGCGTATCTTTGTAAAAATGAACACCTCTCCAATCCTACCTGGTCTAGCTAGAGAACAAATTGCTCCACAATTATTATGGAGTCGCCGTTTGGCAGATGGGCGTGATATGTGTGCTCAAGAATGGTTGACTGGCAAGATATTGACCCCCTATGATATGAATCGTAAGCAAATCGTCAATATTTTAACCCGTCTTCATCGCTCACGTCCGTTGATGACACAGTTGAGTCGTTTGGGATATGCCATGGAAACACCTGTAGATTTACTACAGTCTTGGCAGGAAACAGCTCCAGATGCTTTGCGTAAAAATCATTTTATCAGTGAAGTGATGGCTGATTTACGTCAGACTATTCCAGGATTTAGAGAGGACCATGCGACCATTGTCCATGGAGATGTACGACATAGTAATTGGATTGAGACAGACAGTGGCTTGATTTATTTGGTGGATTGGGATTCGGTTCGCTTGACCGACCGCATGTTTGATGTGGCCCATATGCTCTGCCATTATATTCCAGAACATCAGTGGAAGGAATGGTTGACCTACTACGGTTACAAGTACAATCAAACAGTATTAAATAAATTGTATTGGTACGGTCAACTGTCTTATTTGAGCCAGATTTCCAAGTATTATATGAACCAAGATTTAGAAAATGTCAATCGGGAGATTCATGGCTTGCGTCACTTCCGAGACAAGTATGGAAAGAGAAGATGAGAGTTAGAAATCGTAAAGGGGCGACAGAATTACTAGAGGCAAATCCCCAGTATGTGGTCCTCAATCCCTTGGAAGCCAAGGGAAAATGGCGGGACTTGTTTGGCAATGATAATCCCATTCATGTGGAAGTTGGAAGTGGAAAGGGTGCCTTTGTTTCAGGTATGGCTAAGCAAAACCCTGACATCAACTATATCGGGATTGATATTCAAAAGTCTGTTTTAAGCTACGCTTTGGACAAGGTGCTTGAAGTTGGAGTGCCTAACATCAAGCTCTTGTGGGTAGATGGTTCTGACTTGACTGACTACTTTGAAGACGGTGAGATTGATCGCTTGTATCTGAATTTTTCAGATCCATGGCCTAAAAAACGCCATGAAAAGCGTCGTTTGACCTACAAGACCTTCTTGGATACCTTCAAACGTATCTTGCCTGAAAATGGAGAAATTCATTTTAAGACGGATAACCGTGGCTTGTTTGAGTACAGCCTAGTGAGCTTTTCTCAATATGGCATGAAGCTCAATGGTGTCTGGCTAGATTTACATGCCAGTGATTTTGAAGGCAATGTCATGACAGAATACGAGCAAAAATTCTCCAACAAGGGGCAAGTTATCTACCGTGTTGAGGCAGAATTTTAAGAAATAGCCTGAAATCAGGCTGTATAAGTGCTTTTGCTTTACATAAGCTGGCAAACGTGCTATACTAAGAGTAAGAATATGAAAAGAGAGGCGGGGAAATATCTTCGCCTCTTGCTTATGAGGAGGTGGACGCAATCGCAACAATCGTAGAATTAGTCAGAGAAGTTGTAGAACCTGTCATAGAAGCTCCTTTCGAACTCGTGGATATCGAGTATGGAAAGATTGGCAGTGACATGATTCTCAGTATTTTTGTAGATAAACCTGAAGGAATTACCTTGAACGACACGGCAGACTTGACAGAAATGATCAGTCCTGTCCTAGACTCCATCAAGCCAGATCCCTTCCCAGAACAATATTTCCTAGAAATCACCAGTCCAGGCTTGGAACGTCCTTTGAAAACCAAGGATGCCGTCGCTGGAGCAGTTGGGGAATACATCCATGTCGGGCTCTACCAAGCCATCGATAAGCAAAAGGTCTTTGAAGGAACCTTGTTGGCCTTTGAAGAGGACGAGTTGACCATGGAATATATGGACAAGACGCGTAAGAAAACTGTCCAAATTCCATACAGTTTAGTATCAAAAGCACGTTTAGCAGTTAAATTATAGAAAAAGAAAGGATAGCTTTTGAGGATTCAAAAGTGAAGAAAACATGAGTAAAGAAATGCTAGAGGCCTTCCGCATTTTGGAAGAAGACAAGGGAATCAAAAAAGAAGATATCATCGACGCAGTAGTAGAGTCGCTTCGTTCCGCTTATCGCAGACGCTATGGTCAATCAGACAGCGTAGCCATTGACTTCAACGAAAAAACAGGTGACTTTACCGTTTATACTGTCCGTGAAGTGGTTGATGAAGTATTTGATAGCCGTTTGGAAATCAGCTTGAAAGATGCTCTTGCCATTAATTCAGCCTATGAACTTGGTGATAAAATCAAGTTTGAAGAAGCACCTGCTGAGTTTGGTCGTGTAGCAGCCCAATCTGCCAAACAAACCATCATGGAAAAAATGCGCAAGCAAACACGTGCCATCACATACAACACTTACAAAGAGCATGAACAAGAAATCATGTCTGGTACTGTAGAACGCTTTGACAACCGTTTTATTTATGTTAACCTTGGTAGCATCGAAGCCCAATTGTCAAAACAAGACCAAATTCCTGGAGAAGTTTTTGCTTCTCATGATCGTATTGAAGTTTATGTCTACAAGGTTGAAGACAACCCTCGTGGCGTCAACGTCTTTGTTAGCCGTAGCCATCCAGAAATGATCAAACGTTTGATGGAGCAAGAAATTCCTGAAGTTTATGATGGAACTGTTGAAATCATGAGCGTGGCTCGTGAAGCTGGTGACCGTACTAAGGTTGCCGTTCGTAGCCATAATCCAAACGTAGACGCTATCGG
Organism: Streptococcus pseudopneumoniae; assembly: GCF_001072665.1. Lineage (GTDB taxonomy): Bacteria > Bacillota > Bacilli > Lactobacillales > Streptococcaceae > Streptococcus > Streptococcus pseudopneumoniae_S. The sequence continues at coordinate 25,167 of NZ_JVJI01000055.1, forward strand.
TACAATCGTTGGACGCGGCGGAGCGAATATCAAGAAGATTACTAGCAAGTTCCACGCAGCACGTTACGATGCCAAGAGCGACCGTATGGTACCAATCGAAGAAAATATCGACGTTATCGAGTGGGTAGCAGATCCAGCTGAATTTATCTACAATGCCATCGCTCCTGCTGAAGTTGACCAAGTTATCTTTGATGAAAACGATAGCAAACGTGCCTTGGTGGTTGTTCCAGATAACAAGCTTTCTCTTGCTATCGGTCGTCGTGGACAAAACGTTCGCTTGGCAGCTCACTTGACTGGTTACCGTATCGATATCAAGTCTGCTAGTGAATTTGAAGCCATGGAAGAAGCTGGTTCAGTAGATTTGGAAGCAGAAAACGATACTGTAGAAGAATAAAAGCTGCTAGAGGAGGGAAAGATGAAAACGAGAAAAATCCCTTTGCGCAAGTCTGTTGTGTCTAACGAAGTGATTGATAAGCGTGATTTGCTCCGTATTGTCAAGAACAAGGAAGGACAAGTCTTTATTGATCCTACAGGCAAGGCCAATGGCCGCGGCGCTTATATCAAGCTAGACAATAAAGAAGCCATAGAGGCTAAAAAGAAGAAGGTCTTTAACCGGAGCTTTGACATGGAAGTAGAAGAAAGCTTTTATGACGAGTTGATCGCTTATGTGGATCACAAAGTGAAAAGAAGAGAGTTGGGACTTGAATAAGCAAAAGATAAGCAATCTCTTGGGACTTGCTCAACGAGCAGGGCGTATCATATCGGGTGAAGAATTGGTGGTCAAGGCCATTCAAGACGGCAAGGCCAAGTTAGTCTTTCTAGCCCATGATGCTGGACCTAATCTAACCAAGAAGATTCAAGATAAAAGTCATTATTATCAAGTAGAAATTGTAACCGTGTTTTCAACACTGGAATTAAGCATAGCAGTCGGAAAATCGAGAAAGGTTTTGGCTGTGACAGATGCTGGATTTACAAAGAAAATGAGGTCTCTTATGGAATAGAAGAGGAGGACATGATTTGTCTAAGAAAAGATTGTACGAAATCGCAAAAGAACTTGGAAAAGAAAGTAAAGAAGTTGTAGCGCGTGCAAAAGAGTTGGGCTTGGATGTGAAAAGCCACTCATCAAGTGTGGAAGAAGCTGTCGCTGCAAAAATCGCTGCCAGCTTTAAGCCTGCAGCTGCTCCGAAAGCAGAAGCAAAACCTGCAACACCAAAAGCAAGTGTAGAAAAGAAAGCCGGAAAATCTGAGCCAGCTAAACCAGCTGTAGCTAAGGAAGAGGCAAAACCTGCTGAGCCAGTCGCTCCGAAGGCCGAAAAAGTAGCAGCTAAACCGCAAAGCCGTAATTTTAAGGCTGAGCGTGAAGCCCGTGCCAAAGAGCAGGCAGAACGACGCAAGCAAAACAAGGGCAATAACCGTGACCAACAACAAAACGGAAACCGTCAGAAAAACGACGGTCGCAATGGTGGAAAACAAGGTCAAGGCAACCGCGACAATCGTCGTTTTAACGACCAAGCTAAGAAACAGCAAGGTCAGCAAAATCGTGGCAATGAGCGCCGTCAGCAACAAGACTTCCAGCCAAAACAAGCTGGACCACGTGTTGACTTTAAGGCCCGTGCAGCAGCCCTAAAAGCAGAACAAAATGCAGAATATGCCCGTTCAAGTGAGGAACGTTTCAAGCAGACTCAGGCTGCCAAAGAAGCCTTGGCCCAAGCTAATAAACGCAAGGAGCCAGAGGAAATCTTTGAAGAAGTTGCTAAGTTAGCTGAACAAGCGCAACAAGTTCAAGCAGTGGTTGAACCAGCTCCTGTAGCTAAAGAAGCGCCAGTGGATACACGTCGTAAAAAACAAGCTCGACCAGACAAAGAACGTGATGATTATGATCACGAAGAAGATGGTCCTAGAAAACAACAAAAGAATCGAAGTAGTCAAAATCAAGTGAGAAATCAAAAGAATAGTAACTGGAATAACAACAAAAAGAACAAAAAAGGCAATAACAAGAACAACCGTAATCAGACTCCAAAACCTGTTACGGAGCGTAAATTCCATGAATTGCCAACAGAATTTGAATATACAGATGGTATGACCGTTGCGGAAATCGCAAAACGTATCAAACGTGAACCAGCTGAAATCGTTAAGAAACTTTTCATGATGGGTGTCATGGCCACACAAAACCAATCCTTGGATGGGGAAACAATTGAACTCCTCATGGTGGATTATGGTATCGAAGCCAAACAAAAAGTTGAAGTGGATAATGCCGACATCGAACGTTTCTTTGTCGAAGATGGTTATCTCAATGAAGATGAATTGGTTGAGCGTCCACCAGTTGTAACTATCATGGGACACGTTGACCATGGTAAAACAACACTCTTAGATACCCTTCGTAACTCTCGTGTTGCGACAGGTGAAGCAGGTGGTATCACTCAGCATATCGGTGCCTACCAAATTGTGGAAAATGGTAAGAAGATTACCTTCCTTGATACACCAGGACACGCGGCCTTTACATCTATGCGTGCGCGTGGTGCATCTGTTACCGATATTACTATCTTGGTCGTAGCGGCAGATGACGGGGTTATGCCTCAGACTATCGAAGCCATTAACCACTCAAAAGCGGCCAACGTTCCAATCATCGTAGCCATTAACAAGATTGATAAACCAGGTGCTAACCCAGAACGCGTTATCGGTGAATTGGCAGAACATGGGGTTATGTCAACTGCTTGGGGTGGAGATTCTGAATTTGTTGAAATCTCGGCTAAATTCAACCAAAACATCGAAGAATTGTTGGAAACAGTCCTTCTTGTGGCTGAAATCCAAGAACTCAAGGCAGACCCAACAGTTCGTGCGATCGGTACAGTTATCGAAGCTCGCTTGGATAAAGGAAAAGGTGCGGTCGCAACCCTTCTTGTTCAACAAGGTACCTTGAATGTTCAAGACCCAATCGTTGTCGGAAATACCTTCGGTCGTGTCCGTGCTATGACCAATGACCTTGGACGTCGTGTTAAGGTTGCTGGACCATCAACACCAGTTTCAATCACAGGTTTGAACGAAGCGCCAATGGCAGGTGACCACTTTGCCGTTTACGAGGATGAAAAATCTGCGCGTGCAGCAGGTGAAGAACGTGCCAAACGTGCCCTTATGAAACAACGTCAAGCTACCCAACGTGTCAGCCTTGAAAACCTCTTTGATACCCTCAAAGCTGGTGAACTTAAGTCTGTTAACGTCATCATCAAGGCAGACGTACAAGGTTCTGTTGAAGCCCTTTCTGCCTCACTTCAAAAGATCGACGTGGAAGGTGTTAAAGTTACTATCGTTCACTCTGCAGTCGGTGCGATCAACGAATCCGATGTAACCCTTGCGGAAGCTTCAAATGCCTTTATCGTTGGTTTCAACGTACGCCCTACACCACAAGCTCGTCAACAAGCAGAAGCTGACGATGTTGAAATCCGTCTCCACAGCATTATCTACAAGGTTATCGAAGAGATGGAAGAAGCCATGAAAGGGATGCTTGATCCAGAATTCGAAGAAAAAGTTATTGGTGAAGCAGTTATTCGTGAAACCTTCAAGGTATCTAAAGTGGGAACTATCGGTGGATTCATGGTTATCAACGGTAAGGTTACCCGTGACTCTAAAGTCCGTGTTATTCGTGACGGTGTCGTTATCTATGATGGCGAACTCGCAAGCTTGAAACACTATAAAGACGACGTCAAAGAAGTTACAAACGGTCGTGAAGGTGGATTGATGATTGACGGCTACAATGATATCAAGACTGATGATGTGATTGAGGCTTATGTCATGGAAGAAATCAAACGATAAGATTTTTGCTCCTTTCTTAGGTGGTGAGGGACGCAAGCAAACCGATGGTTCCATCACTTTCCCCATAGCGAAAGAAGCGGATGATTTCAAATTGAACTTCGTTTCAATTTGAATTAAAAATCAAGAAGTTTAAAAATAGCTAGGTCTGCTGGCCTAGCTTTTGGTTCAAAGTAGAGAAAGGAATATCATGGCAAATCATTTCCGTACGGATCGTGTGGGCATGGAAATCAAGCGTGAAGTCAATGAGATTTTGCAAAAGAAAGTCCGTGATCCGCGTGTCCAAGGCGTGACCATCACAGATGTTCAGATGCTAGGTGACTTGTCTGTTGCCAAGGTTTACTACACCATTTTGAGTAACCTTGCTTCAGATAATCAAAAAGCCCAAATCGGGCTTGAAAAAGCAACTGGTACCATCAAACGTGAACTTGGTCGCAATTTGAAATTGTACAAAATCCCAGATTTGACCTTCGTCAAAGATGAGTCCATAGAGTATGGAAACAAGATTGACGAAATGCTACGCAATCTGGATAAGAACTAAGAAGAGGGGCAACCCTCTTTTTTGGTGGAGGAAAAGGCAATAAAACATGCTGGGGAATCTTTCCAGAGTTAAATATTATTAAAAAGCTTTATAAAATTTAGCTTGTATGATACTATAGGAATTGGGAAAGTGAAATAAAGCGATTTTTCAGCAATAGTCAGCAAGACTGGTATCGTCATCATTTTAAAAGTGTAGTTAAACGAGGGAAGAGAATATGGGACCTATCAAAGCTTTTGCTAAAATTTATGGGAATTACTTTTTGACCATGCAAGGTGTAAAAGTAATGAAAACGATAAAGAAAGATGACAATATTGTTGTCGGTCTGGGGAAACTTTTTATTGCAGACAAGTTAATGGATACGGCTCGGTGGCTCATTAAGCCAGAGGAGAGAGAATGAAATTTTTTTTTGGCCTTCTTGCCATTCTTTTTATTAAACCGATTATTGGGATTTTGAAATTCTTTTGGATGATCATCTCTTTTGCAGTCCAATTGCTGTTTTACAAGCTATTATTTAAAATATTGGATTGGCTCTTTAAACTTATTTAGGTCGTAATTCAAGTCGCAGATAACTAGCAGGAACTCCACTGCTAGTTTTTTAATCTCTTTCCTTGTGGTATAATAAAAGCAGTAAAATCATTTTAGAACATTCAATGGAGGTCGTCATGGATAATATCATCGATGTTTCAATTCCTGTTGCAGAAGTGGTGGACAAGCATCCAGAAGTCTTGGAAATTCTAGTGGAGTTGGGTTTTAAACCTCTTGCTAATCCCTTGATGCGCAACACAGTCGGTCGTAAAGTATCACTCAAACAGGGTTCTAAGCTTGAAGGAACTCCTATGGACAAGATTGTCCGCACACTGGAAGCAAACGGCTACGAAGTGATTGGGTTAGACTAATGGCAGATGAACGGATTCATGTCCTACGGGATATTTTGTTAGAATTGCACAATGGTGCCTCTCCTGAGTCGGTTCAGGAGCGTTTTGATGCGACCTTTGCAGGTGTCTCAGCCATAGAGATTTCCCTCATGGAGCACGAGCTGATGAACTCAGACTCAGGCGTCACATTTGAAGATGTCATGGAACTCTGTGATGTCCATGCCAATCTTTTTAAAAATGCAGTAAAGGGCGTCGAAGTAGAGGATACCGAGCATCCAGGTCACCCAGTACGGGTCTTTAAGGAAGAAAATCTGGCCCTCCGCGCGGCCTTGATTCGCATTCGGAGATTGTTAGATACCTATGAGTCCATGGAAGACGAGGAAATGCTTTCGGAGATGCGCAAGGGCTTGGTGCGTCAGATGGGACTTGTGGGACAATTTGATATTCATTACCAACGTAAAGAAGAACTCTTCTTCCCTATCATGGAGCGCTATGGACACGATTCACCTCCCAAAGTTATGTGGGGAGTGGATGATCAGATCAGGGAACTCTTTCAAACAGCTTTAGCGACAGCCAAGTCACTACCAGAAGTGCCGATTAGCAGTGTAAAAGAAGCTTTTGAAGCCTTTGCGACAGAGTTTGAAAGTATGATTTTCAAGGAAGAGTCCATTCTTCTCATGATACTCCTTGAGTCCTTCACCCAAGATGACTGGCTTCAGATTGCGGAGGAGAGCGATGCTTACGGCTATGCCATCATCCGTCCGTCTGAGAAATGGGTGCCAGAACGTCAGCGCTTTGTTGAGGAAAAGAGTGCAGGGGAGCCCGTGCAGCTAGATACGGCAGAGGGTAAAGTTCAACAAGTTATCGATACGCCAGAAGGGCAGTTGACCATTACCTTTACCCCTAAGGAAAAGGAAGCAGTGCTGGACCGCCATAGTCAACAGGCTTTTGGCAATGGCTATCTCTCGGTCGAACAGGCCAATCTCATCCTCAATCACCTCCCCATGGAAATTACCTTTGTCAATAAAGATGATATTTTCCAGTATTATAATGACAATACGCCAGCTGATGAGATGATTTTCAAACGAACACCGTCCCAAGTCGGACGGAATGTCGAACTCTGCCATCCGCCTAAGTACTTGGATAAGGTCAAGACTATCATGAAGGGGCTTCGTGAAGGTACTAAGGATAAGTATGAAATGTGGTTCAAGTCTGAGTCACGAGGCAAGTTTGTCCACATCACCTACGCAGCAGTGCACGATGAAAACGGAGAATTCCAAGGTGTGCTGGAGTATGTTCAGGATATCCAGCCCTACCGTGAGATTGACACGGACTATTTCCGTGGATTAGAATAAGGAGAAAAAATGAGTTACGAACAAGAATTTATGAAGGAATTTGAAGCCTGGGTCAATACCCAGATTATGATCAATGACATGGCGCATAAGGAAAGCCAAAAAGTCTACGAAGAAGACCAGGACGAGCGTGCCAAAGATGCCATGATTCGCTACGAAAGTCGCTTGGATGCCTACCAGTTCTTGCTGGGTAAATTTGAAAACTTCAAAGCAGGCAAGGGATTCCATGATTTGCCAGAAGATTTGTTTGGTGAGAGAAATTACTAAACGAGATAGATTCTTGATTTTTTACTAAAATCTTGATAGAATATTTATATTAAATCCTTGTCAGAACAGGGATTTTTTATTGAAAGGATTTTATCATGTCAAAGAAACTCAATCGTAAAAAACAATTACGAAATAGCCTCCGTCGTGCAGGTGCTTTTTCAAGTACTGTGACTAAGGTTGTAGAAGAGACAAAAAAAGTCGTGAAACGTGCAGAGCAGTCAGCAAGCCAAGCTGGTAAGGCTGTTTCTAAAAAAGTTGAGCAAGCAGTAGAAGCTACCAAAGAGCAAGCTCAAAAAGTAGCCAATTCTGTAGAAGATTTTGCAGCAAACTTGGGTGGACTTCCACTTGATCGTGCTAAGACTTTCTATGATGAAGGAATCAAGTCTGCTTCAGATTTCAAAAACTGGACTGAAAAAGAACTCCTTGCCTTGAAAGGAATCGGCCCAGCTACCATCAAGAAATTGAAAGAAAACGGCATCAAATTCAAGTAATCTTTCTTGTCCCTTGCATTTCCGTCAAAATCTTGCTACAATATAGCCATTAGAGGTGTTTTGAATCCCACATTTTACAGAAAGTGGCGGTGCTGAGAAGTCCATATATGTGTCAAAACTGGTTGCTAATGGATGAAAAATTGAAATAAAAGTGTCTTTTTGTTTTAAAGACGAGAGTTGCGGGCTCTGCCCGAAATTGGGTGGTACCGCGGATAAATACATTCGTCCCTGTCATGTAGATGGCAGGGATTTTCTTTTGCGTCTTAGTAAAAGGAGGTTGTTATGAAGCAATCTTTTAACACAAGTAAACTCTATTATGGTTTTCCTATCTTCATTTTGGGGTATCAGGATCAGAATTTTGGACACGATATTACGACCTGTAGCTCCTCTTATAGTTTGGGAGATTGGCTAGTCATTGGTGTCGGAGCTGAGGAAAATGCGGCTGAGCAAATCAAGCATTACCAGAAGTTTACTGTAAATATTCCTGATGAAAATCTCATGCTCGAGATGGAGCAGGCTGGTTTTATCAGTCATCGAGAGAAATTGAAACACCTGGGGCTAGACTACGAGATTTCTGAACAGACTCAGTCTCCGATTTTAGAGGCCTGTCCAGTCGTATTGGACTGTCAGGTAGATCGGATTATCGAGGAAGACGGTATTTGTCACATCTTTGCCAAGATTATCGAGCGACTTGCTGATCCAGAACTTTTGGATGATAAGGGACATTTTAAAAATGATCGTTTTTCACCGACTTACTTTATGGGGGACGGTCACCAGCGCGTTTATCGCTATTTAGATAACCGTGTTGACCCTATGGGGAGCTTCATAAAGAAAGCGAGGAAGAAAGATGACAAGAGCTGAACTGCCAGAACGCTTGGAAACAGAACATCTCGTGTTACGAGTCCGCACAGTCGCTGATGCCGAGGATATCTTTGACTATGCTAGTCGTCCAGAAGTCGCCTACCCAGCAGGATTTCCACCCGTCAAGACCTTGGAAGATGAGATTTATTATCTAGAGCATATCCTTCCTGAGCGTAATCAAAAGGAAAATCTCCCAGCTGGCTATGGAATTGTCGTCAAAGGAACTGATAAAGTCATTGGTTCTGTTGACTTCAATCACCGTCACGAAGATGATGTACTGGAGATTGGCTACACCTTGCACCCAGACTATTGGGGGCAAGGCTATGTACCAGAAGCAGCGCTTGCCTTGATTGACTTAGCCTTTAAAGATTTGGGTCTTCACAAGATTGAACTCTCTTGCTTTGGTTACAATACCCAAAGTCAACGAGTCGCAGAGAAACTTGGCTTCACCCTCGAAGCTCGCATCCGAGACCGCAAAGATGCCCAAGGCAAGCGCTGTGATGATTTGAGATATGGCTTGCTGAGGAGTGAGTGGGAGGTGATTTGATGCATCTTTTCATTATTGGGGCTCCGGCTTCTGGGAAAATGACGATTGGTCAAGAGTTATCTCGACTGACGAATGCCACCCTCTTTTATAACCATCAAGCTATCGATTTTGCACTAGAAATCTATCAGGATTATACCGAGGAGATGTGGGAATTTGTTCGTGGAATTACCTTTTCTTTCCTTGGAGCAAGTGCACGAAATCAGCGATATGTGATTTTAACAGATGTAATTGATTTTTCAAATCAGTACCAGCTGCTGTATTTGAAGCAAATTCAGGATTTGTTGAATGACTATCATCAAGAGATTCTTTTTGTTGAATTGGAAACAAGCCTTGAAGAGCGCTTACGTCGAAATCAAACAGAGAATCGATTAAAGCACAAACCCTTAAAACGACATATTGAGGTATCTGAAAGAGAAATTTTAGAGACAGCTGAAACACTTCAATTAAATTCCCAACATCAACCGAATGAGTTGCACCACTACTTTAAAATAAATAATACGAATCTGTCTGCAGAAGAAGCTGCTAAGCAAATTCAAAATAAAATGAACAAAATAGAGAAAGGACAAACCCATGTCTAAAGAACTTTCACCTAAATACAATCCAGCCGAGGTTGAGGCTGGTCGTTACCAAAAATGGCTTGATGCTGATGTTTTCAAGCCTTCAGGGGATCAAAAAGCCAAGCCTTATTCAATCGTTATTCCACCACCAAACGTAACTGGTAAACTTCACCTTGGTCACGCTTGGGATACGACTTTGCAGGATATTATCATCCGTCAAAAACGTATGCAAGGTTTTGATACCCTTTGGCTTCCAGGGATGGACCACGCGGGGATTGCCACTCAGGCTAAGGTTGAGGAGCGCTTGCGTGGAGAGGGCATTACACGTTATGACCTAGGTCGTGAAAAATTCCTTGACAAAGTTTGGGAATGGAAAGACGAATATGCCACTACTATCAAGGAACAATGGGGCAAGATGGGGCTCTCTGTAGACTACTCTCGTGAGCGTTTCACGCTTGATGAAGGTTTGTCAAAAGCTGTCCGCAAAGTCTTTGTGGACCTTTACAAGAAAGGCTGGATCTACCGTGGTGAGTTTATCATCAACTGGGACCCAGCTGCTCGCACTGCCCTTTCTGATATCGAAGTTATCCACAAGGATGTCGAAGGTGCCTTCTACCACATGAATTATATGCTGGAAGATGGCTCACGCGCCCTTGAAGTTGCGACAACTCGTCCTGAGACCATGTTTGGGGACGTTGCGGTTGCGGTCAACCCAGAAGACCCACGCTACAAGGACTTGATTGGTAAAAATGTCATCCTTCCAATCGCTAACAAACTCATCCCAATCGTTGGAGATGAGCACGCCGATCCTGAGTTTGGTACTGGTGTTGTTAAAATCACTCCTGCGCACGATCCAAACGACTTCTTGGTTGGTCAACGCCACAACTTGCCACAAGTCAACGTCATGAACGACGACGGAACTATGAATGAGCTTGCCTTCGAATTTGCAGGCATGGACCGTTTTGAAGCTCGTAAGGCAGTCGTTGCTAAGCTGGAAGAAATCGGTGCCCTTGTTAAAATCGAAAAACGTGTCCACAGTGTTGGTCACTCAGAGCGTACAGGTGTTGTGGTTGAACCACGCTTGTCTACTCAATGGTTCGTTAAGATGGACCAATTGGCCAAGAATGCTATTGCCAACCAAGACACAGAGGACAAGGTAGAATTCTACCCACCTCGTTTCAACGATACCTTCCTTCAATGGATGGAAAATGTCCACGACTGGGTAATCTCTCGTCAGCTCTGGTGGGGTCACCAAATCCCTGCTTGGTACAATGCTGAGGGTGAAATATATGTCGGCGAGGAAGCTCCAGAAGGCGACGGTTGGACTCAGGACGAAGACGTCTTGGATACTTGGTTCAGTTCTGCCCTTTGGCCGTTCTCAACTATGGGCTGGCCTGATGTCGACTCAGCAGACTTCAAACGCTACTTCCCAACTTCAACCTTGGTTACAGGTTACGACATCATCTTCTTCTGGGTGTCTCGTATGATCTTCCAATCCTTGGAATTCACTGGTCGTCAGCCATTCCAAAACGTGCTTATCCACGGTCTCATCCGTGACGAGCAAGGACGCAAGATGTCTAAATCTCTCGGTAATGGGATTGACCCGATGGATGTTATCGAGAAATACGGTGCCGATGCTCTTCGTTGGTTCCTTTCAAACGGTTCTGCACCAGGTCAAGACGTGCGCTTCTCTTATGAGAAAATGGATGCTTCATGGAACTTCATCAACAAGATCTGGAACATCTCTCGCTACATCCTCATGAACAATGAAGGTTTGACTCTTGAGCAAGCAACTGCCAATGTGGAAAAAGTTGTCAACAAGGAAGCTGGTAATGTCACAGACCGCTGGATTCTCCACAACCTCAATGAAACGATCGGAAAAGCTACTGCCAACTTTGACAAGTTTGAGTTTGGTGTCGCTGGACACATCCTCTACAACTTCATTTGGGATGAATTTGCGGACTGGTATGTTGAGTTGACTAAGGAAGTCCTTTATAGTGATAATGAAGAAGAGAAAGTCATCACACGCTCTGTTCTCCTTTATACTTTGGACAAGATTCTTCGTCTCCTTCACCCAATCATGCCATTCGTGACAGAGGAAATCTTTGGACAAATCTCAGAAGGTTCTATCGTTACAGCAGAATACCCAACTGTCAACCCAGCCTTTGAAGACCTTGCTGCCCACACTGGTGTGGAAAGTCTTAAAGACTTGATCCGTGCTGTTCGTAATGCGCGTGCAGAAGTAAACGTAGCACCAAGTAAGCCTATCACCATTCTTGTTAAGACAAGCGATAGCGACTTGGAAGCCTTCTTTAACAGCAATGTCAACTACATCAAACGCTTTACAAATCCAGAACACTTGGAAATCGCGTCAAATATTCCTGCGCCTGAACTTGCTATGTCAAGCGTCATCACTGGAGCAGAAATCTACCTACCACTGGCAGACCTCCTCAATGTCGAAGAAGAACTAGCTCGTCTCGACAAGGAACTGGCTAAATGGCAAAAAGAACTGGACATGGTCGGCAAGAAGCTCTCTAACGAACGCTTCGTAGCCAATGCCAAACCAGAAGTTGTCCAAAAAGAACGAGACAAACAAGCCGACTACCAAGCTAAATACGACGCGACTGTAGCACGTATTGATGAGATGAAGAAGTTGGTGTAACTAGAAAGTATAAAAAGTTATGGGTAAAATTAATAAGACTAGAGGGATCATAAAAGTTGACCTACAATATGGGAACGGAAATATCGATTTCCATAAAAATGTTAGTGACGCTATGGATACTGAATCTTATGACCATCAAACGTATTTAGACTACCTGGATAAAATAGAAAATTTAAGGGAGATAATAGGGGTAGATAAACCACTTATGGCTGTTAAGCATGATCATGACTATTTAATTGTTACAGGTTTAAGTGGCCCCGATAAAGAAATTTCAGTATTTATAGTTTGGCAAAGTCCTAAAGAATTGGCAGATTTATTTCCTGGAGCTATAAAAAGAATCAATGATTTTATTAAAGAAAAGTGGGAAGACGAACATCTTTTAAAAGCTAAACGTTTAAAATTCGATATCCCTTCTCCAGCTGTAATAACAATTTATCCAGCTTATAAAAATGGGTACAAAGTCGAATCTGGTGATGATTCAGTAATTCAAAATATTTCTATAAAGAGAGATTATGGAGCAAAGCCAGTTGAGATTTTGTTAAATATTCTTGGTATACTTATTGCGATTGGAATCTTAATTACAACATTTAATTGGGACACTTTTTGGGGATTAGTGATTCCGATGGGTATAGTTGTGAGCTATAATATTTTTGAATGGACACAAAAATCTTATCAATTAATAGTAAAATCATTTGATACTATTGAAAATCCCAATAATATCAAAGAGAGTACAAGTGCCACTGATATTGAATTTAAACTTCCGGAAATGATAAATATTAAAGGAGAGGAGGAAGAAAATGTCTAATTTTCCATTTGTAAGAATAGAGCAAAATGAAGAGGTGTTTTACTTAACTAAGATGCCAATTTCTTTTTTGAAGGATCATGTTAATTTTCATTTTAGGACAACCTCAAATGAAAATGATATCCAATATGCTGATGAATATATTAAAAGTTTAGAAAGTAAGTTGGGAGATTCTGCAGATATAACTAGTGGTACTGAAGGTATACAACGTAGAACGAACTTAAAAAGAATTAATGATATTGCAGATTTTGTGAAGACATCTAGGAGCATTGTATTTTCAACTCCAATTGTTCTTTCTTTGGATGTTTTTTCTACAGATTATAATGAAAATAAAATTAAAATCGATGAAACTAAAAGAGAGTTTATAATCGAAGAGGATATAAAATTTACTATAATCGATGGTCAACATAGATTAGCAGGATTATCCCAGGCTTTTCTCGATACAAAGAAAGATATTGATATCCCTATTACTTTAATTTTAGGATCAGATTTATCTACTGCTACAAAACTATTTATTGATATAAATGGTAATCAAAGAAAAGTTAATAAGTCTATGATTTATGATTTATATAAAAATATAACTGAAGATGATAGAAAAAATATAAACCAATATACATCAATTGTACGAGCGCTAAATACCACTGAATCATCTCCGTTTTTTAATAGAATTAAAATGTTGGGTACTGGTGCAGGTGTGATATCACAATCATTTATGGTTGATTATCTCATGGAGGTATTTAAAAATTTCAATGAGATAAATAGCGATTCTCAGTCTATGTTCTCTGAAGTATATATTTACTTCAAAATTATATCTAAAATATATAAAGAAGACTGGTCTTTAAAAGAAATAATGCGTAATAACAGTCAACTTGTTAAAACTAATGGAATTGGAGCATGTTTACTACTTTTACCCACTTTAATAAAAGAAATAGGGAAACCGTCGGAACAACAGAATAAGTATGTTGCTTATTTTAAGGAACGTGCAAATTTTAATTGGAATAATGATGCTTTCGCCGGAACTGGAAAGAAAATCCAAAAACAAATTATGGAAAATTTGAAGGATTTTCCTAAGATTAATAGTAATAACAAAATTATTACCTCTATATAGATTCAGGTGTTTTTAGAAAGCAGGTTACTACATGACAAATTCTGTAAGTTCGAACCGCTCTGAGAAGTACAACATTGCAGCTTTCTTCTCAGGTGTTGGGGGAATTGAGTTGGGATTTGAACAGACCAACGAGTTCAGAGTGGTGTATGCCAATGAGTTTGATAAGTATGCGCGTCAGACTTATCAGTTAAACCATCCAGATACCTATTTGGATGGTCGTGATATTCACGATGTTCAGCCAGAGGACATTCCAGCTGAGCGCGTGGATGTGATTATGGGAGGTTTCCCTTGTCAGGCCTTTAGCATTGCGGGCTATCGCAAGGGATTTGATGATGATCGTGGCGATCTTTTCTTCGAATTGCTTCGTATGATTGAGGGATGCAAACCTCGCGCTATTTTTATCGAAAACGTTAAGAACATGGTCGGTCATGACCATGGCAATACCTTTAAGGTCATCCGTGAAGCCTTGACCGAGAACAACTACTTTATCAAGTGGAAGGTTCTCAACGGAAAAGACTATGGAAATATCCCACAAAACCGTGAGCGGATTTATATCGTTGGTTTTGATACCAAGGAAGCTTATGACTTGTTTGAATTTCCAGAGGAAATCAAGCTGACTACGACTCTTCAGGATGTGATTAACTTCGGCGATAAGCTAGAGGAGGTCTACTACTACCGTGAAGGTAAGCAAAATTTCTACGACCAGTTAAAGTTTGAAGTGACTAGCCAAGATACGGTTTACCAGTGGCGCCGTCAGTATGTCCGTGAAAATAAGAATGGCGTTGTCCCAACCCTAACAGCAAATATGGGAACAGGTGGCCACAACGTTCCATTGATCCTGACGGACAGTGGTGAGATTCGTAAGCTAACACCGAAAGAAACTTTTAATGTTCAAGGATATCCTAAATCCTTTAAAATCCCGAAAGGGGTTTCTAACGGTCAGCTATACAAGCAGGCTGGAAACAGTGTGGTCGTACCCGTGATTAAACGTATCGCGGAAAATGTTGCCAAAGCTTTAAATGAAAGTCAGGGGCAATCTCAACTTGAACGTTCAGGAAAAATTGCCATTATCTACACCAAGATGAATGGACAATTTGAAGGGCAGTCCTATGTCAAGGACTTTGTAGATAGCTATGACCAAGCTCTTGAAAAAATCAAGTCTTATGACGATGGTCTAGCCCTTCTATCAGATGAAGATTATTTGAGATTTGTAAAAAAACAAGGCAAACTTGAATTTTACAGTATTAATTAACGAATATATAAGAGGATTAGTGAAAAACTAATCTTCTTTTGATATACTGAAAATAGAAAAGAGGGCGCTTATGTGGGAACATCTAAAGTCTGAACAAAAAGACAAATACAAAACCTTAATTACCAACTTCGCTAGTTTGAGCCAAGCTTTCTCTCAAAAGGCAGAATCCGAAGACGAGGGACAAACAGAGAATTATGTTGCTCCGATTGTTAATTCTAAATTTCAAGAAACAGTCTTCCAGAAGGCTTTTAATGCGGTTGGGGAAGATATTGCCAATACCTCCTATGATGCCTCTGTCGTTGTGGATGAAAATCATAAATACCTAGTGGGTATCAAGTCTTTTGGAATTAATTCTGGAGACCAAAAAATCGCTCAGTTTAAGAAGGATTCTCAAGATTGGACGGACTTGTTGGGTGATATCAAATTCCATGCAGATATCTCAGCAGATAAAGAAACGGCAGACAAGCAAAACTATCAACGCTATGAAGAGTTGGCACGAAAGATTGCGACCTTAAGAAACCAGAGAATTGAGTCCTCTAAGGCGCAAATCAAGGGTTTTAACTCAGATTCTGTCAATGTTGAAGCTGTTTATCACGTTCTGATGCCAACACCAAAGGGAGAAAATCCAAAGATTTTTGTTGGGGAGACGACTTATTTACCAGTCGATATTGATAATCTAGTCATTGAAGGTTCAACTACCAAAAACAATCCGACCAATTTTCGTTTTACGGATGGGCAACACCACTACAAGTACACCGCAGCTGACAGCCAGCTCCACATGACTTTTAACAATAAAGACATTGTGGTAGACACTTGGGACGTCCATTACATCGAAGATCCTTTTTCTCTCTTTGAAAATCTTCATTTACTGACAGCTGAAAAGGATAAAACTGATATCTTAGAAACAGTGTCTTGGGTTATCACAGACAAATATGGAAATGTAGAAGAAAACTCTGGTTTCAACGCCTTTAATGGTGGTTCAAAACTAGCTAAAAAAGACCGTCTGCCACGGATTTTTAAGATTCAGGATAAATTTAAGGACAGTTTAGCTCCAGAAGAACTAGCTTTTGTGACCTTCTCTCTGGAAGAAATCCTCTTGAAGAAATGGACCACCAGGGAAGAAAAAGCTAAGATGAAGGCTATTCGTGAGGACTTGATTCATTTTGTCCACGAGACAGGGAATGAAAAACTCATTAAAGAAATCGAACAACTCGTCTATCGTCCAGTAAGTGAAGTTTATATTCCACTGCCTGACTCCAAGAACTTCCATGATGAAAGACCAGATTTCTTTGGGCCAGGCTTCGGGACCTTTGAACCCGGCACTAAAAAACTAGCTCTACCGAAAGAGGAAAGAACCTTTAAGCTACGTTTCTTATCTTCTGGAGATGTCATCAATGCCTATATCAACCAGGAAGCTGGTAAGGCGATTCAGTCAACTGATAAGCAAGAAATTCTTGGAAATTGGATCTTGCGTGGTGTTTTCCAGTTGAAGGAACGAGAAGTATTGACAGGTCAACGACTCAATGAACTAGAAATCAACGGTATTCGATTGACCAAATTTACAAATGGCGAAATCGGGATTGAATTCATCTGGATTGATACTGAAACCCCACCTCACGATGCCATCGGCTGGGTAGCAAAGAAATAAAAAGTCCTATCACTTTCCCCCATTTAACCTTTGACTATTTCGCAAAATTATCGTACAATAAAGAGTACATGATAAAATGAGGTCAGAGTCTGTTCGCTCTGGCGATAGTAGTATAAATGAGGAGAAACGCTTTGGAATTAGAAGTATTTGCTGGGCAAGAAAAAAGTGAACTATCTATGATTGAGGTAGCGCGTGCTATCTTGGAACTTCGTGGTCGCGATCATGAGATGCATTTTAGCGATCTTGTAAACGAAATTCAAAATTACCTTGGAACATCAAACAGCGATATCCGCGAAGCCTTGCCTTTGTTCTACACAGAGTTGAACTTTGACGGTAGCTTCATCTCACTTGGAGACAACAAATGGGGTCTTCGTTCATGGTATGGTGTGGACGAAATCGATGAAGAAATCATCGCTCTTGAGGAAAATGATGACGATGAAGTAGCACCAAAAGCTAAGAAAAAACGCGTTAATGCCTTCATGGATGGCGATTCTGATGCTATTGACTACAATGCAGATGATCCAGAAGACGAAGATGCATACGAAGCAGATCCAGCTCTTTCATACGATGATGAAAATCCAGATGATGAGAAAAATGAAGTGGAAGCTTATGATGCAGAAATCAACGAGATTGCTCCTGATGACTTGGGTGAAGACGTGGATCTCAACGAAGAAGACGACGAGTTTTCAGATGATGATACTGAAAACATCGAGGAATAAAAGTTAGCTATTGACAATTATTCTATTTTTAGGTATCATATTGTTCGGGCACCTCTTTTAGAGGTCGGGGCTCCCTAGTTCTTAGGGAGCTATTTTTGTTTTTTCAAGAAGTTATCTTCTTGTATTTTGGTTGTAAATCTGGTGCAGTCGTTCCAGATTATTCTTATTAGTAGGGTCTTGTTTTCTATGTCCCCTCGTAGTCAGCAAGACCTTGAGCATTTTAGAAAGAGGAATCTATGTCAACGAAATATATTTTTGTAACTGGTGGTGTGGTATCGTCTATTGGGAAAGGGATTGTGGCAGCAAGTCTGGGCCGTCTCTTGAAAAATCGTGGTCTCAAAGTAACCATTCAAAAGTTTGACCCTTATATCAATATTGATCCGGGAACTATGAGTCCTTACCAGCACGGGGAAGTTTTTGTGACAGATGACGGAGCTGAGACAGATTTGGACTTGGGTCACTATGAACGTTTCATCGATATCAATCTTAACAAATATTCCAACGTGACAACTGGTAAAATTTACAGTGAAGTTCTTCGTAAAGAACGCCGTGGAGAATACCTTGGGGCAACTGTTCAGGTTATTCCTCATATCACAGATGCTTTGAAAGAAA
Source organism: Streptococcus pseudopneumoniae (assembly GCF_001072665.1). Classification (GTDB taxonomy): domain Bacteria; phylum Bacillota; class Bacilli; order Lactobacillales; family Streptococcaceae; genus Streptococcus; species Streptococcus pseudopneumoniae_S. The sequence continues at coordinate 43,268 of NZ_JVJI01000055.1, forward strand.
AAATCAAGCGTGCCGCTCTAACGACTGATTCTGATGTCATTATTACAGAGGTTGGTGGGACAGTAGGAGATATCGAGTCCTTGCCATTCTTAGAGGCCCTTCGTCAGATGAAGGCAGATGTGGGTGCGGATAATGTCATGTATATCCATACAACCTTGCTGCCATACCTCAAGGCCGCTGGTGAAATGAAAACCAAACCAACTCAACACTCTGTAAAAGAATTGCGTGGATTGGGAATCCAGCCAAATATGTTGGTTATTCGTACAGAAGAGCCAGCTGGTCAAGGAATTAAAAACAAACTAGCACAGTTCTGTGATGTGGCACCAGAAGCCGTTATCGAGTCTTTGGATGTCGAACACCTTTACCAAATTCCATTGAACTTGCAGGCTCAAGGTATGGATCAAATTGTCTGTGACCATTTGAAATTAGACGCACCAGTAGCGGATATGACAGAATGGTCAGCCATGGTGGACAAGGTCATGAACCTCAAGAAACAAGTTAAAATTTCCCTTGTCGGTAAGTATGTTGAGTTGCAAGATGCCTACATTTCTGTGGTTGAAGCCTTGAAACACTCTGGTTATGCCAACGACGCAGAAGTGAAAATCAATTGGATCAATGCCAATGATGTGACAGCAGAGAATGTGGAAGAGCTTTTGTCTGATGCGGACGGAATCATCGTACCAGGTGGTTTTGGTCAACGTGGTACTGAAGGCAAAATCCAAGCCATCCGCTATGCGCGTGAAAATGATGTTCCAATGTTGGGAGTCTGCTTGGGCATGCAGTTGACTTGTATCGAGTTTGCTCGTCATGTTTTGGGGCTTGAAGGGGCCAATTCTGCAGAGCTTGCACCAGAAACAAAATACCCTATCATTGATATCATGCGTGATCAGATTGATGTTGAGGATATGGGGGGAACCCTTCGCTTGGGGCTTTATCCGTCTAAGTTGAAACGTGGCTCAAAGGCAGCGGCTGCTTATCACAATCAAGAAGTGGTGCAACGCCGTCACCGTCACCGTTATGAGTTTAACAACGCCTTCCGTGAGCAGTTTGAGGCAGCAGGCTTTGTCTTCTCAGGAGTTTCTCCAGATAATCGTTTGGTCGAAATTGTGGAAATTCCTGAAAATAAATTCTTTGTAGCGTGTCAGTATCACCCTGAACTTTCAAGTCGTCCAAACCGTCCAGAAGAACTCTACACTGCCTTTGTTACTGCAGCAGTTGAGAACAGCAATTAGCAAAATCAGAACCTTTGAGAAGAATCTCAGAGGTTTTTTGCTTGCATATTTAGGATATAATTTGCAAAACAAAAATATAGTGATATAATCAACATAATAACAACTAAGGAGGAACTACAATGAAAAAAATCACATTATTTGGTTTGTCTCTAGCTGGTCTAGCTTTACTGGCTTTTCCACATTCAGGGCAGGCATTTGAGCTTAAAGAAGAATGGGTTGTTAAGTGTGGAGTGCAGTATCAAGATGGCAAGATTCTTCGGTTTAACAATGGTCATGAAGTGGATATCAAAGTCTTGGATTTGCCAAAAACCGAGAAAATCGAGTGGACGGTTAGTCTCGATGGTCAAGATCAAACTGTCAATTTCCTAGGTCAAGAAAAGGACAAGTCTATGATGGGCGTAGAGGGGCGTTACCTGAATTTCTATGTTCCATATGGCTATAGAGGAGATATCAAGGTAGAAGCCAAGAGTGGAAATGAAGTAAAGACCTGGTCAACGAAAGTTGTGGATGATATTCATAATGATAGTGGAAAGAGAGGTTACTATCGTATTGAAGAATCAAATGATCAATACACTTACCTCGATGCTAAATGGGATTATCAAACCAAGACTTACACTGCTACTTTACCAGAGACTGTCAATGGTCAAAAAGTCTTTGCTTGGGCAGACTATGGCAATGGCGAGTTGAAACTTGAAAAACTAAAATCTATCAGTCACAAATATGATGATGGAGGATCTTTCAAAGAGCTTTATCCGATTGTAAAAGCAGAAAGCTGGCTAAAATCAAACCAAAACTGGTACTATCAAAAACAAGGTCAATTAGTGCAGAAGGATTGGGTTAAGGACAAGGGAACTTGGTACTTTATGAACGATAAAGGAGTCATGTTCAATCAAACTTGGCTCTATCAAGGTGGCAACTGGTATGCCTTTAAATCATCAGGAGCCATGATTGCGAGTGACTGGCTTTATGATCAAGGCAAGTGGTACTATTTATCAGCTTCAGGAGCCATGAAAGCAAGCACTTGGGTTTATGACAAGGGAGAATGGTATTATGTAAGTTCTTCTGGTGCCATGCTAGCGAATGATTGGGTCAAAGATAATGGCAAGTGGTATTATCTGGCTTCATCAGGTAAGATGCTTCGCAATACCTACACACCAGATGGCTACTACGTTGGCAACTCAGGTGCCTGGCAATAAGAATAAGAAGTCCTTTTCCTTAAAGGAAGAGGCTTTTTACTTGCTTTTCTGCTGCTTCCTCATTTGTCCTAAAGCCTTTTTTGTGTTAAAATGAATGGTATGAAAGCTAAAAAAATGTGGATGGCAGGTCTGGCTCTGCTTGGTATTGGGAGCCTTGCCCTTGCTACGAAAAAAGTTGCAGATGATCGTAAGCTCATGAAGACCCAGGAAGAGTTGACAGCGATGGTGCGAGACCATTTTTCAGACATGGGAGAAATTGCTACCCTCTATGTTCAAGTCTATGAAAGCAGTCTAGAGAGCTTGGTTGGTGGCGTCATTTTTGAGGATGGCCGTCATTATACCTTTGTCTATGAAAATGAAGATCTGGTGTATGAGGAGGAAGTCTTATGATACAACCAGCAAGTTTAGAAGAATTAGCATCTTTAGTAGAAAAAGATGGCAAGAAGGTCTTTCTTTTTGTAGCAGACTGGTGTGGCGATTGTCGTTATATCTATCCTACCTTGCCAGAAATTGAGGAGACCAATCCAGAGTTCACCTTTATTCGAGTGGACCGAGACCAGTATATGGATTTAGCCAAACTCTGGGATGTTTATGGAATCCCCAGCCTTGTTGTTCTAGAAAAGGACAAGGAAATCGGTCGTTTTGTCAATCGCGACCGTAAAAGCAAGCAACAAATTAACGACTTTTTAGCAGGACTAAAATAGGAGAAAAAGGAAACAATGATTTTTACATATAATAAAGAACATGTCGGTGATGTCCTTATGATCATCGTAAAAAACAGCGGAGATGCCAAGTTGGATGTGGAGCGCAAAGGCAAGGTAGCCCGTGTTTTTCTCAAAGATAATAGGGAAACAGTGGCTTGGAATATTTTTGAAGTTTCAAGTTTATTTGAAATTGCAGAGCGCGGTCAAGTCTTTTTATCAGATGAACAGGTCGCTCGTTTGAACCAAGAATTGCAGGTAGAAGGCTTTGCAGAAGAAATTGTTAATGACAAGGAACCTAAGTTTATTGTTGGTGAAATCGTTGAGATGGTAGCCCATCCAGATAGTGACCACCTCAACATCTGCCAAGTTGCAGTCGCAAGTGATAAGACAGTGCAAATCGTTGCAGGGGCTCCCAATGCGCGTGTTGGATTGAAAACCATTGTAGCTCTTCCTGGAGCAATGATGCCCAAAGGCAATCTTATTTTCCCAGGTGAACTTCGTGGCGAAAAGAGTTTTGGAATGATGTGCAGTCCTCGTGAATTGCATTTGCCAAATGCTCCGCAAAAACGTGGCGTTATTGAATTATCAGAAGACCAAGTTGTCGGAACACCATTTGACCCAGCGAAACACTGGACTGCATAATAATTGTCAGTATCTGATAGACCAGATAGAAGGAAATAAGATGGCAAAAAATGTAGTAATTACAGGAGCGACCTCAGGAATCGGTGAAGCTATTGCGCGTGCTTATCTGCAACAGGGTGAGAATGTCGTTCTAACAGGACGAAGGATAGACAGACTAGAAAACCTCAAGTCGGAGTTTGCAGCAACCTATCCAAATCAAACAGTTTGGACCTTTCCACTGAATGTCACGGATATGACCATGGTCAAGACTGTCTGCTCCGATATTTTGGAAACGATAGGGCAGATTGATATCTTGGTCAATAATGCTGGACTAGCTCTTGGCTTGGCTCCCTATCAGGACTATAAAGAGTTGGATATGTTGACCATGCTGGATACCAATGTCAAGGGTTTGATGGCAGTCACTCGCTGTTTCTTGCCAGCAATGGTAAAAGCCAATCAAGGTCATATTATCAATATGGGGTCGACCGCAGGAATCTATGCCTATGCGGGAGCCGCTGTTTACTCAGCCACCAAGGCTGCAGTTAAGACTTTTTCAGATGGACTGCGAATTGATACCATTGCAACGGATATCAAGGTGACGACCATTCAGCCTGGAATTGTCGAAACAGATTTCTCTACAGTTCGTTTTCATGGTGACAAAGAGCGTGCTGAGGCTGTCTATCAGGGAATAGAAGCCTTGCAAGCTCAAGATATTGCAGATACAGTAGTCTATGTGACCAGTCAACCTCGCCGTGTGCAGATTACAGATATGACCATTATGGCCAATCAACAGGCGACAGGTTTCATGGTTCATAAAAAATAAAAAATTTTCTCGAAAAGTTACAAATTTCTGTAACTTTTTTTGATTTCCTGCGAATAGATAAGTAGGAGGAAGAAAATATGTATAATAAAGTTATCATGATTGGACGTTTAACGTCTACACCAGAATTGCACAAAACCAACAATGACAAGTCAGTAGCTCGTGCAACTATTGCTGTGAACCGTCGTTACAAAGACCAAAATGGTGAACGTGAAACTGATTTTGTCAATATTGTCCTATGGGGCAGATTAGCAGAAACCTTGGCAAGCTACGCAACCAAAGGAAGTCTCATTTCCGTTGATGGGGAACTTCGTACACGTCGCTTTGAGAAAAATGGTCAAATGAACTATGTGACCGAAGTTCTTGTTACAGGATTCCAACTCTTGGAAAGTCGCGCCCAACGTGCCATGCGTGAAAATAATGCAGGCCAAGATTTGGCGGATTTGGTCTTAGAAGAGGAAGAATTACCATTTTAAACATTGAAAAGTCTGAGTTGGTCTCAGGCTTTTTATCTTGCCAAAGTCAGACTTTTTTCTTGACTATTTCTGACCAAGTGATACAATAGAATTATAAATTAGCACTCGGATATAAAGAGTGCTAATAGTATCTATTTCATCATGGAGGAAATCAGATGTTGAAACCATTAGGAGACCGTGTGGTCTTGAAAATCGAAGAAAAAGAACAAACTGTTGGAGGTTTTGTCCTCGCAGGTTCAGCTCAAGAAAAAACAAAAACAGCCCAAGTTGTAGCTACTGGACAAGGAGTTCGTACCTTGAACGGTGATTTGGTAGCTCCAAGCGTTAAGCCTGGCGACCGTGTCTTAGTTGAAGCTCACGCAGGTCTCGATGTCAAAGACGGCGATGAAAAGTACATCATCGTTGGCGAAGCTAACATCTTAGCTATTATTGCAGAATAGAAGGAGAAAGTAAGTATGTCAAAAGAAATTAAATTTTCATCTGATGCTCGTTCAGCTATGGTCCGTGGTGTCGATATCCTTGCAGACACTGTTAAAGTAACCTTGGGACCAAAAGGCCGTAATGTCGTTCTTGAAAAGTCATTTGGTTCACCCTTGATTACCAATGACGGTGTGACTATTGCCAAAGAAATCGAGTTGGAAGACTATTTTGAAAATATGGGTGCCAAATTGGTATCAGAAGTAGCTTCAAAAACCAATGATATCGCAGGTGACGGGACTACAACTGCAACTGTTTTGACTCAAGCAATCGTCCGCGAAGGAATCAAAAACGTCACAGCAGGTGCAAATCCAATCGGCATTCGTCGTGGGATTGAAACAGCAGTTACCGCAGCAGTAGAAGCCTTGAAAAATAATGCCATCCCTGTTGCCAACAAAGAAGCCATCGCTCAGGTTGCTGCTGTATCTTCTCGTTCTGAAAAAGTTGGTGAGTACATCTCTGAAGCCATGGAAAAAGTTGGCAAAGATGGAGTTATCACCATCGAAGAGTCACGTGGTATGGAAACAGAACTTGAAGTCGTAGAAGGAATGCAGTTTGACCGCGGTTATCTTTCACAGTACATGGTGACAGATAGCGAAAAAATGGTGGCTGACCTTGAAAATCCATACATTTTGATTACTGATAAGAAGATTTCAAATATCCAAGAAATCTTGCCACTTCTAGAAAGCATTCTCCAAAGCAATCGTCCACTCTTGATTATTGCGGATGATGTCGATGGCGAAGCTCTTCCAACTCTTGTTTTGAACAAGATTCGTGGGACCTTCAACGTGGTAGCAGTCAAGGCACCTGGTTTTGGTGACCGTCGCAAAGCCATGCTTGAAGACATTGCCATCTTGACAGGCGGAACAGTTATCACAGAAGACCTTGGTCTTGAGTTGAAAGATGCGACAATTGAAGCTCTTGGTCAAGCAGCGAGAGTAACTGTGGACAAAGATAGCACTGTTATCGTAGAAGGTGCTGGAAATCCTGAAGCGATTTCTCACCGTGTTGCAGTTATCAAGTCTCAAATCGAAACCACAACTTCTGAATTTGACCGTGAAAAATTGCAAGAACGCTTAGCGAAATTGTCAGGTGGTGTGGCGGTTATTAAGGTAGGAGCCGCAACTGAAACTGAGTTGAAAGAAATGAAACTCCGCATTGAAGATGCCCTTAACGCTACTCGTGCAGCTGTTGAAGAAGGAATCGTTGCAGGTGGTGGAACAGCCCTTGTAAATGTCATCCCAGCTGTGACGAATTTGGAATTGACAGGAGACGAAGCAACAGGCCGCAATATTGTTCTCCGCGCTTTGGAAGAACCTGTTCGTCAGATCGCCCACAATGCAGGATTCGAAGGTTCTATCGTTATCGATCGTTTGAAAAATGCTGAAGTTGGTACAGGATTCAACGCAGCAACTGGTGAGTGGGTCAATATGATTGATCAAGGGATTATCGATCCAGTTAAAGTGAGTCGTTCAGCCCTACAAAATGCAGCATCTGTAGCCAGCTTGATTTTGACTACGGAAGCAGTCGTAGCTAATAAACCAGAACCAGCAGCTCCGGCTCCAGCAATGGATCCAAGCATGATGGGCGGCATGATGTAAGCTTTCTATAGAAAACAACTTATACAAAACACAAAAGGAGGGAATGGCTATTCCTTCTTTTTATGATATTCACTTCTAAATTGATTTGAGCTCTCCTAACTTATATGATAAAATAAGACTAGAAAAAGGAGAAGAACATGATCGATGTAGAAGAAATTCTGAGCAAGATGAATCCCAATCAGAAGATTAATTATGACCGTGTCATGCAGAAGATGGTACAAGTATGGGAGAAAAATGAGCAACGGCCAACCATTCTCATGCATGTTTGCTGTGCCCCTTGTAGTACTTATACACTAGAATATTTGACCAAGTATGCAGATGTGACCATCTATTTTGCCAATTCCAATATCCATCCCAAGGCAGAATACCATAAGCGTGCCTATGTTACCAAGAAATTTGTCAGTGATTTCAATGAGCGAACTGGTAATAACGTTCAATACCTAGAAGCTCCTTATGAACCTAACGAATATCGTAAACTGGTTCGAGGTTTGGAAGAAGAGCCTGAAGGTGGCGACCGTTGTAAGGTTTGCTTTGACTATAGACTGGATAAAACAGCTCAAGTGGCTATGGACTTGGGATTTGACTACTTTGGCTCAGCCTTGACCATCAGTCCTCATAAAAATTCTCAAACCATCAACAGCATCGGAATCGACGTGCAAAAGATTTATACCACCCACTATCTTCCAAGTGATTTCAAGAAAAATCAGGGTTACAAACGTTCAGTAGAGATGTGTGAAGAGTATGACATCTACCGTCAATGTTATTGTGGATGCGTCTATGCAGCCCAAGCCCAGAATATTGACCTGGTTCAAGTTAAGAAGGACGCCACAGCGTTCATGCTTGATAAGGATGTTGAAAAAGACTATTCCCACATCAAATTTACTGTTACGAAATTAGATATATAAAGACCACCCCAGCTGTAAAGCTGGGTTTTTCAAATAAAAAAACCAGGGCTTTCACCCTAGTTTGACAACTTTACCGATTCTTTAGTTCTACATAGCGCTTGTACCAAATGTTTACATAGGCTTCTGAGAAAGGACCACGTCCATTGTTAATCCAATCAACAAGAATTTTGACATGTTCTTTTAAAATATAGTCCAAGTCATCAGAATAATTCATTTTGCGTTTGTGGCGTTCATATTCCTCAACGTCCAAGAGACGTTTTTCCCCATCTGTAAAAATCTTAACATCCAAATCGTAATCAATATACTTCAGTGCTTCTTCATCCAGATAGTAGGGGCTGGCCATATTGCAATAGTAGGAAATTCCATTATCACGAATCATGGCAATGATATTAAACCAATATTTCTTGTGAAAGTAAACAATAGCCGGTTCTCGAGTGACCCAACGACGACCATCACTTTCGGTAACCAGTGTATGATCGTTGACACCAATAATGGCGTTTTCTGTTGTTTTTAGTACCATGGTGTCCCGCCAAGTTCGGTGGAGACTCCCGTCATGCTTATAACTTTGAATTGTAATAAAGTCGCCTTCTTTTGGAAGCTTCATAACTAACCAACTTTCTACAATTTATAAGTTTATCGTTTACTATTGTACCATAAAATTACCTAAAATCTGTGAATTTTACATGAAAATATTAAAGATATTCTCTGAGAGCGCTTGCTATATCCGAAAAATCGTAGCCCTTTCGTGCTAAAACTTGGGTTAAACGCTGTTTAAGTTCGTATCCTTCATATTTACGGGCATACTTAGAATATTGCTTATCAAGTTCCTTGAAGATGAGTTCCTGAGTCGTTTCTTGGTCAACTTGACTATCCAACTGATCAAAGGCAGTTTTAGCATCAGAATAGGAAAACCCCTTGTTGGTCAGATTTTGGATTATCTTATCTTGCAAGGCACGAGCTGGAAGTTTTCCCTCATATTTTTTCAATAGTTTATTGGCTACACGTTGAGCAACTTCCGAAAAATCAAATTCTTTCAAGTTCTCTTCTATGGTAGATTTTGAAACCCCTTTTTGTACTAGTTTCTGAGTCAGTACATAAGGTCCCTTGTCTCCTGAAAGTTGATTGGCATTGATGATAGCATAAGCGTACTGGCTATCATTAATCCAATTATCCTCTTTAAGATTAGCAATGACTTGAGAAACGATGTTTTCATCAATATCGTATTTTTTTAGATATTCTCTAACCTCTTTTTCAGTGCGTGCTTTAAAGGATAGGTGGTAGAGAGCTAGATTCTTACCGTAAGAAAATTGGGCAAAGTCCTGAATCTCTTTCAATTCTTCTTCGCTTATCACCTTATCTCTTGATAACATAAAGCGAACAATAGTATCTTCAGTAATGTGGCATTTGTCGTCATTATCAAGCTCCATCAGATAGAGTCTTTTTTTCTTTTCAAGTTTTGTGATTTTCATAGTTCTATTATAACTCAAAATGTGATAAGATAGGGGTATGAATCTGAAAGTGAAACAAAAAATACCATTAAAAATCAAGCGCATGGGAATTAATGGTGAGGGAATCGGCTTTTATCAAAAAACCTTAGTCTTTGTGCCTGGTGCTCTCAAAGGTGAAGATATCTATTGTCAGATTACTTCTATTAAACGTAACTTTGTAGAGGCAAAACTACTGAAGGTCAACAAGAAGTCTAAATTCCGTGTTGTGCCAGCTTGTACTATTTACAATGAATGCGGAGGCTGCCAAATCATGCACCTGCATTATGATAAGCAGCTGGAGTTCAAGACGGACTTACTTCACCAAGCGCTGAAAAAATTTGCCCCTGCAGGATATGAAAACTATGAAATCCGCCCGACGATTGGAATGCAGGAACCCAAGTACTATCGTGCTAAGTTACAATTTCAGACTCGAAAATTTAAGAATCAGGTCAAGGCGGGCTTATATGCACAAAACTCTCACTATTTAGTAGAGTTGAAAGACTGCCTGGTACAAGACAAGGAAACCCAAGTGATTGCTAATCGTCTAGCAGAATTACTTACTTTTCACCAAATTCCAATCACGGATGAGAGAAAAATTCTAGGTGTTAGAACTATAATGGTTCGACGAGCAAGAAAGACTGGACAGGTTCAGATTATTATTGTTACAAATCGTCAGCTTAATTTAACCCAACTAGTAAAAGACTTAGTTAAAGATTTTCCAGAAGTTGTGACAGTCGCTGTGAATACAAATACAGCTAAAACCAGTGAGATTTATGGTGAAAAGACAGAGATTATCTGGGGAGAAGAGAGTATTCAAGAAGGTGTTCTTGATTATGAATTTTCACTATCCCCTCGAGCATTCTATCAACTAAATCCTGAACAAACAGAAGTACTCTATAGCGAGGCGGTAAAAGCGCTGGATGTTGATAAAGAAGACCATTTGATTGACGCTTATTGTGGAGTTGGAACGATTGGATTTGCCTTTGCAAAGAAAGTTAAAACACTCAGAGGTATGGATATTATTCCAGAAGCCATTGAAGATGCTAAGCGAAATGCTAAAAGAATGGGATTTGATAATACTCATTATGAAGCTGGAACAGCAGAAGAGGTTATTCCTCGTTGGTACAAGGAAGGCTATCGAGCAGATGCTTTAATTGTTGACCCTCCACGTACAGGTCTGGATGATAAGTTATTAGATACTATTCTTACTTATGTACCAGAAAAAATGGTTTATATTTCTTGTAATGTTTCGACCTTGGCTCGTGATTTAGTGCGCTTAGTAGAAGTCTATGATCTTCATTATATCCAGTCGGTCGATATGTTCCCACACACAGCTCGAACGGAAGCAGTTGTAAAATTAATTAAAAAAATTAGAAAAAGTAGTTGACAAAGTTAGAAAAGCCGGTATAATAGTAAGAGTTGAAAATAACAACTCAGGTCCGTTGGTCAAGGGGTTAAGACACCGCCTTTTCACGGCGGTAACACGGGTTCGA
>NZ_JVJI01000056.1:0-14521 GCF_001072665.1 Streptococcus pseudopneumoniae
CCGTACTCAAGTACAGCCTGCGGCTAGCTTCCTAGTTTGCTCTTTGATTTTCATTGAGTATAAATGTTAGCTTACAATGGAGTTTTTGTTCATCTTACTTCTAATTGTTCGCTTTTCAAACCAAAACACTAACAAAATATTTGATTTCTAAAGTTATTTAGTGTAAAATAAAAACATTGGCTCAAGCCTATTTAAAATTGAATATCATTTTACTTGTTTATGTCGTGAATTGGCGCGACGTTTCTACAAGGTGCCGGAACACCTAACAATAAGTAAGTTAGCTTGAGGGGATGGTCTTTTTTGCCATGCCTATTTTGGGGACTTACTTAGAGATTAAGTAGGTCTTTTTTCTATCAGTTTGTACTGGATAAAAATCTGAAACAAGCGAATGGATTAGCTTTTAGACTTTAGGAGGTCTTATGAAATTATTAGAAGAGCGCATCCTCAAGGATGGGCATATCTTGGGTGATAACATTCTCAAGGTGGATTCCTTTTTAACTCACCAAGTTGACTTTAGCTTGATGCGAGAAATCGGTAAGGTTTTTGCGGAAAAATTTGCTTCTGCTGGTATTACCAAGGTCGTAACCATTGAAGCGTCGGGTATTGCACCAGCCGTTTTTACAGCCGAAGCCTTAAACGTTCCCATGATTTTCGCTAAAAAAGCTAAAAACATCACTATGAACGAAGGCATCTTAACTGCCGAAGTTTACTCCTTTACCAAGCAAGTGACCAGCACCGTTTCTATCGCTGGAAAATTCCTCTCACCAGAGGACAAGGTCTTGATTATCGACGATTTCCTTGCTAATGGCCAAGCTGCCAAAGGCTTGATTCAAATCATCGAACAGGCTGGAGCCACAGTCGAAGCTATCGGTATTGTGATTGAAAAATCTTTCCAAGATGGCCGTGATTTGCTTGAAAAAGCAGGCTACCCTGTTCTATCACTCGCTCGTTTGGATCGTTTTGAAAATGGTCAAGTCGTATTTAAGGAGGCAGATCTCTAATGCAAACTCAAGAAAAACATTCGCAAGCAGCCGTTCTTGGCTTGCAGCACTTACTAGCCATGTACTCAGGATCCATCCTAGTTCCCATCATGATTGCGACAGCCCTTGGCTATTCGGCTGAGCAGTTAACCTACCTGATTTCCACAGATATCTTCATGTGTGGAGTGGCGACCTTCCTCCAACTCCAACTCAACAAATACTTTGGGATTGGGCTACCAGTCGTTCTAGGAGTTGCTTTCCAGTCGGTCGCTCCTTTGATTATGATTGGGCAAAGCCATGGTAGTGGTGCTATGTTTGGTGCCCTTATCGCATCAGGGATTTACGTGGTTCTTGTTTCAGGCATCTTCTCAAAAGTGGCCAATCTCTTCCCATCTATCGTAACAGGATCTGTTATCACAACAATTGGATTAACCTTGATTCCTGTCGCTATTGGAAATATGGGAAACAACGTTCCAGAGCCAACTGGTCAAAGTCTCTTGCTTGCCGCTATTACTGTTCTGATTATCCTCTTGATTAACATCTTTACCAAAGGATTTATCAAATCTATCTCCATTTTGATTGGTCTGGTTGTTGGAACTGCCATTGCTGCTAGCATGGGATTGGTTGACTTCTCTCCTGTTGCGGCAGCACCACTTGTCCATGTCCCAACTCCCCTCTACTTTGGGATGCCAACCTTTGAAATCTCATCTATTGTCATGATGTGTATCATCGCAACGGTGTCTATGGTTGAGTCGACTGGTGTTTACTTAGCCTTGTCTGATATCACAAAAGACCCAATCGACAGCACGCGCCTTCGCAACGGTTACCGCGCAGAAGGTTTGGCCGTACTTCTCGGAGGAATCTTTAACACCTTCCCTTACACAGGATTTTCACAAAACGTTGGTTTGGTTAAATTATCAGGTATCAAGACTCGCCTGCCAATCTACTACGCGGCTGGTTTCCTGGTTCTCCTTGGACTCCTTCCTAAGTTTGGTGCCCTTGCTCAAATCATTCCGAGCCCTGTCCTCGGTGGTGCCATGCTGGTGATGTTTGGTTTTGTATCGATTCAAGGGATGCAAATCCTCGCTCGTGTTGACTTTGCTAACAATGAACACAACTTCCTTATCGCAGCTGTTTCAATCGCTGCAGGTGTCGGTCTAAATAACAGCAATCTCTTTGTCAGCATGCCGACAGCCTTCCAAATGTTCTTCTCAAACGGAATCGTCGTAGCCAGCCTACTCGCCATTGTACTCAATGCTGTATTAAATCATAAAAAGAAATAAGAAAAAGAGGTGTACGCCTCTTTTTTTTTGTTTCTCTATATCCTTACTTGTCTATCTTCTGACCGTTGGCCTGTGACAAACATGGTGAAGGTTGCTTTGCAGACGTTTCTGCCTTCTTGATTGGTGATATCCACATCCACGACACAGGTTGTGCGACCTTTATGGACGCATTCTCCTTTAATGGTCAGCACATCGTCGAGTTTTCCTGCTTTGAGGTAGTTGATAGAAGACTGGAGTGTCACTCCATCAAGCCCCAGCGAGATAACCACCAAACCACTGATCTGGTCGCAAAGGGTAAAGAGATAACCACCATGGGCATTGCCATAGTAGTTGAGCGACGAGTCCACTACTTTGGTCGTCACCACAACGTGACCATCTCTCATTTGTTCAATTTCGTAATTTTCAAAGGCAGATATAGCGTCAAAATGAAAGTCTTTCATTGTTTCCTCCTGATATTTCAAACGACACTATGATACTACTTTTTATAGGACTGTGCAAGGAGAAAGCTCCTAGTCTGGCAAAATTCCGACCTTCTCCACAAAGCGCATAAAGGCTTCCTGTCCTTGTTCTGTCTGCTTGTAGACTCCTGCGTCCTCAAGCACACGCGCAAAGATAGCACCAACAGAGTCCTTGACGATTTCAAGGGCTTTTTCTTTATCTGTTAGGGCTGGATATTGGGCTCTAAGTTGGTCTGCCCATTCCTGATGATAATCGGAAACTGTAACAGCTTCTCCTACAAGATAGCTAGCGACTTGCTCCACTTCTGCTTTCAGACGTGGTGGCAAGATTGCCAAACCCATGACCTCAATCAAGCCGATATTTTCCTTCTTGATATGTTGGACATCCTTGTGAGGATGATAGATGCCATCAGGATGTTCTGCAGAAGTCTGATTGTCTCTCAAGACTAAGTCTAACTCAAACTGTCCATCACGCTTGCGCGCTATAGGTGTGATGGTGTGATGCGGTGTCCCGTCTGTTTCTGCCAAAATCTGCACACTAGGATCTGAATACTGACGCCATTCCTGCAAAATCTTATCAGCCAAGTTGATCAAATCCTCTTTGGAATCCGACGTCAAGCGTAGAACAGACATGGGCCACTTGACAATGCCAACCTTGACCTGCTCAAAACCAGCAAATCGGAAGGCCTTTTGCAAAGGAGCCAATTCCATAGGAAATACGTGACGGCCTCCCTGATAGTGGTCATGAGTTAGAATAGAGCCTCCCACAATCGGCAAGTCGGCATTAGATCCAGCAAAGTATCCTGGAAACTGCTCTACGATAGCTAGCAGACGCTCAAAACTCTGACGACTGATAGCCATGGGACGATGCTGGCCATCTAAGAAAATACAGTGCTCGTTAAAGTAAGCATAGGGCGAATACTGGAACCCCCACTCCTGACCCGCCATTTCAAAGCGGATAATACGGTGGTTGCTACGGGCTGGGTGGTTGACTCGACCATGGTAGCCCTCATTCTCTAGACAAAGCTGACACTGAGGATAATTACTAGCTTGCACCAACTTGGCTGCCGCAATCTCTTTCGGATCCTTTTCAGGCTTAGAGAGGTTGATGGTAATTTCAAGTTCACCGTAATCAGATGGAACACGATAAGCGATATTTTTAGCAATGGCCTTGAGTTTGATGTAGTCATTCTTCTGACTGAGTTGGTAAAAATCCTCTATCGCTTGCTCAGGAGAGTGGGCATAGGTTTCCCAAAAGTCACGATTGATCTGACTCGGACAAGGAGTCACCAAGTCCATTAGTTCAGCACCAAGGATTTCACGCGCAGTCTGACTATCCTCAATCGTCTCTAATCGAACGGCTTCCTCAACCAGCTGGTCCTTGAGGTCAATCAATTTATCCAGATTGGTCTCAACTTCCAAAACACCATCTCCCACTCGTGCCAAGACATGATTGGTCAGGTAGATTCGATCCATTTCCTCATATGAACTTTCAGAAATGACATGTGTTACAAATTTATCTACTAAGGTCACTATAGAGCCTCCTTTTGACTAGCCAAGGACGCGAGTGCCACCTGCAACTTCAGCGATATAGAAGCTTGGAGCGTAGCCAACTACTTCCTCGTAGTGTTTGCCTACAGCTTCCTTAAAGGCCTCAACAGTGTCTTTTTGCACCAAGGCAATGGCACATCCACCAAAACCTGCACCCGTCATACGAGCACCGAGAACACCTTCTTGTGCCCAAGCTGTGTGAACAAGAGTATCCAATTCCAAGCCAGTTACTTCATAATCATGTTCAAGGGAAACGTGAGATGCATTCATCAAACGACCAAATGTTTCCAAATCTCCTGCTTGAAGAGCTGCTTGAGCTTTGAGGGTACGTTGGTTTTCAAGCACAGCATGGCGAGCACGTTTCAAACGATTTTCATCTTTAATCAGATAGCTGTATTGGTCAAAGGCCCACTCATCCAATTCACCCAAGGTCTGAATATCTAAGGATGCTTGCAATTCTTCCACTGCTTTTTCACATTCAGCACGGCGTTCATTGTATTTAGAGTCTGCCAATTCACGACGTTTGTTGGTGTTCATGATGACAACAACATTGTCTTTCAAATCAAGTGGCACCAAGTCGTATTCTAGAGTATTAGTATCTAGGTAAATAGCACGTTGGTCAGCACCCATACCAATAGCAAATTGGTCCATGATACCAGAGTTGACTCCGATAAAGTTGTTTTCTGTTTGTTTTCCGATTTTAACCAAATCGAGACGCTCTAATTTTAAATCAAAGAGATGCTCTGCCACGACTCCTGTTAAGAGTTCAAGGGATGCTGAAGAAGACAAGCCAGCACCATTTGGGATATTCCCATAAACATAAAAATCAAAACCTTTGTCAATCACGTGCCCAGCTTCTTGCAAGAAATGAAGGACACCTTTTGGATAGTTGGTCCAGTTGTGCTCTTTTTCAAACTTGAGATCCGCTAGAGGCACTTCGATAATGCCCTTGTCCTCAAAGTTAGCTGAGTAGAAACGCAAAACTTGGTCTTCACGCTTGCGAGCTGCCCCATATGTTCCTAAGGAAATGGCTGCTGGAAATACATGTCCACCATTATAGTCCGTGTGTTCACCAATCAAATTGATACGGCCTGGTGAAAAGAAAGTTTGATCTGCTTCTTGACCAAAAACAGCAAGAAAATCTTTACGAAGAGCTTCAGCAGTAAGATGTTGTGTCATATGAATTCTCCTTTTACTGTGCGTTAAGTCACCTTAACGTGTAATCGTTTTCTTCTATTGTATCCAAGGGATTTCCCAAGGTCAATCCTTTTTACTAAAATTTTACTAAACTATCAGTAAAATACAGAAAAATATGATATACTAACCTAAAAGGAGGAGGATTTATGGCTACCTTAAAAGACATTGCACAGCTAGCCTCTGTCTCTATCGCGACCGTATCCCGCGTCCTCAATCGCGACCAGAGCCTATCTGTTACAGAAGAAACCAGACACCGTATTTTAACCGTTGCTGAAGAGTTGGGCTACACTAAGCACCTCAAGACAGGCGAGTCCCACAAGCCCAAGCAAAAGATTGCCATTATCCAATGGGTCAGCGAACAAGGGGAGCTAGACGATCTCTACTACTACCAGATTCGCCTAGGAATAGAAAAAAGAGCCCAAGAACTGGACTATGATATTTTACGCTATTTTAATGACCATCCTTTTACACTGAGCGAGGAAGTCATCGGGATTCTCTGCATCGGAAAGTTTAGCCGAACTCAGATTTCTGCCTTTGAAGAATACCAAAAGCCTCTTGTCTTTCTAGACAGTGATACTCTTTCGCTAGGACATACCTGCATTATCACAGACTTTTACACTGCCATGAAACAGGTTGTCGATTATTTCCTTAGCCAAGGAATGGACCGTATCGGGATTCTAACAGGCCTTGAAGAAACAACTGACCAAGAAGAAATCATTCAGGACAAGCGGCTAGAAAATTTCAGAAACTACAGTCAAGCGAAGGGAATCTATCATGATGAACTGGTCTTTCAAGGAAGCTTTACTGCCCAGTCTGGCTATGACTTGATGAAGGAGGCTATTCAGAGTTTGGGAGATCAACTCCCGCCAGCATTTTTTGCAGCTAGCGATAGTTTAGCCATCGGTGCCCTCCGTGCGCTCCAAGAAGCTGGAATCAGCCTACCAGACTGTGTCAGCCTCATTTCCTTTAACGACACTAGTCTGACCAAACAGGTCTATCCTCCCCTCTCCAGCATCACCGTCTATACCGAAGAAATGGGCAGAGCAGGCATGGATATTCTTAATAAGGAAGTACTCCACGGTCGCAAAATCCCTAGCCTAACCATGTTGGGAACCAGACTGACTCTGAGAGAAAGTACAAGGAATGAATAGGATAACAAAACGACCTCTAGCGAGGTCGCTTTTCTAATGATGATGCCCATGCTTCTGCTCTAATTCTCTCACCCTCCGCTTATGTTGCGCATGATTGCTTTGACTGCTATCTACTTCAATAGTGATATTCTGCACGCCTCTTTCTTCTAAACATTGACGCACCACTTCTTTGGTTTCCATCATCTGTTCCCAGTCCTTGATACAAATGTGAACAATAGCATTATTCTCTAGACCATCCATGGACCAAATGCTAAGTTGATTGACACTGTTGACATTGGGTAGAGCCTCTAAATCCTTCTCCAAATCACTTGTCTCGACTCCTTCTGGCACAGCATCTAGGAAAATTTTCAGTGCGCTCCAAAAGCGAGGAATGGCTTTCGACAGAATAAAGATAGAAATAACTAGTGATAAAAGCGGATCGAGGATATACCAGTCCGTAAATCGAAGAATAATCGCCATTAGAATGACGGCCAACCAACCAAGAGTGTCTTCCAAAAAATGCAGGCTAAGAATTGACTCGTTCTTTGTTTTCCCCTTACGAACTACCAGACTTGCTAGCACATTAATGGCTACTGCAATGATTCCCAGCCAGAGGATGCCTTCCTCATTGACGGGTTGCGGGTGAACAATCTTTGTGACATTTTCCAAGATCACTAGGACAGACCCTATCATAAGAATCACAGCCGTTAGCATGGCTCCTAAAAGACTAAAACGTTTGTAACCCAAGGTGTACTGTCTATCTTCTTCACGGTTTGAAATTGTTTCTAAAAGGGCTGAGATGCCAATGGCTATAGCATCTCCCAAGTCATGAACGGAATCAGCAAGAACTGCACTCGAACCAAAGATTCCTCCTGCGATAAACTCAACAATCGCATAGCTTAAATTTAAGAAAAAAGCTAACCAGATAGATGTTTTAGAACTCATTTCTCTCCCTCCTTTGGTATAATGGGTATATACATACTTCTTTCATTTGTATTATCTAATAAAATTCAAAGAAAGGATAGAAGCAAACTGTCAGCCATGTTCAGTTCTGAACAGTTTGTCTCAAGTGTCTACATGCCAAAAAGAGACCGTCGAGTCAGCAAGACGAAAAAAGCCATCTATCAAGCTTTTTTACAACTTTTGAACGACAAAGGCTATGATGCCACTACTGTTCAGGATATCATTGACCTAGCAGATGTTGGGCGTTCTACTTTTTACTGTCACTATGAAAGCAAGGAACTCCTTTTAGATGAGCTCTGTCGCTACCTCTTTCATCATCTCTTTGAAAGGGAAGGACACTTTACTACCGAGGACTACCTCGCACATATCTTTTTACATTTTCAGAAAAACCAGGACCATGTTACCAGTCTGCTATTTTCCAAAAATGACTACTTCCTCCGTCAACTCCATAAAGAGCTAGAACACCATGTCTATCCCATGTTGGCTGATGAGTTAAAAGAAGCCCACACTAATCTGCCTACTTCTTACCTCCAACACTTGGTCGTGTCCAACTTTATCGAGACATTGACCTGGTGGCTCAAAAAAGGACAAGACTTTACATACCAGGAAGTTGTCCAGTTTTATCTAGACCTTCTCATTCCTAAAAATTGAATACAGAGTAGAGCTCAGTTGCCTTATTTCTAGGCTACTGAGTTTTCATCTTTTCAACAATCAAAAAAGCCCAGACGACATTGTCTGAGCGTTCTTCTATATAGTCGTTTAACCAAGTTGAGTTTAGCTTTTCAAGCTATTTCTTCAACAAACCTTGTTCTTGTAGAAACTCCTTGGCTACTTGCTCTGCTGACTTGCCTTCGACACCGACTTGATAGTTAAGCTGGCTCATCTGGCTTTCAGTAATTTTACCAGCCAATTTATTGAGAACTCTTTCCAACTCTGGATGTTTCTTTAGAAGAGCTTCTTTCATCAGTGGAGCCCCTTGATAAGGTGGGAAGAGTTGCTTGTCATCTTCCAAGACCTGCAAATCATAACGCGCCAACTCTGCATCAGTTGAATAGGCGTCCGTGATTTGAATATCGCCTGACTGAATTGCCTGATAGCGAAGGGCTGGCTCCATGGTCGCTACATTAAGCTTGAGACCATACATTGATTGCAAGCCCTTATTTCCATCTTCACGGTCATTAAACTCAAGTGTAAAGCCAGCTTTCAACTGTCCTTCTACTTTTTTCAAGTCCGAAATGGTCTTCAAGCCATATTCTTGAGCAATCTTTTTCGGAACAGCTACAGCATAGGTATTTTGATAAGACATGGGTTTGAAATAGGCTAGATGATCCTGTTTGGCAATGCCATCACGCGCTACCTGATAAACCTGCTCTGGTTCATGACTCACTTTCGGTGATGGCTGAAGTAAACTTTCAGTCACCGTACCAGTAAATTCAGGATAGATGTCAATATCTCCTTTTTTCAAAGCTTCATAGAGGAAACTTGTTTTCCCAAAATTCGGTTTAACAGTAGCAGTCATGCTGGTATTTTCTTCAATCAGCAACTTATACATATTGGCCAAAATTTCTGGTTCTGGACCCAATTTCCCAGCAATAACCAAGTTTTCTTTCTCTTTTTGAGCTAAGAGGGCTGGGCTATAAGACAGACCGAGCAATATTGTCACCAAGGCAAAACCAGAAAAAATCGTCCGCAATTTTGCTTTTTCCATCACTTTTAGTAGGAAGTTAAAGGCAATGGCAAGCACTGCAGAAGAAAGTGCCCCAATCAAAATCAGGCTGGCATTATTACGGTCAATTCCCAAAAGGATGAAGGACCCCAGTCCTCCCGCCCCAATCAAGGCCGCCAAGGTTGCCGTACCGATAATTAAGACCGCTGCCGTCCGAATCCCAGACATCATAACAGGCATAGCAAGTGGAATTTCAAACTTCTTGAGACGCTCCCACCTAGTCATCCCAAAGGCAATCCCAGCCTCTTGCAGATTCGGATCAATTCCCTTGAGTCCAGTGATGGTATTTTGTAAAATCGGAAAGATCGCATAAATCACTAGCGCTGTTAAAGCCGGCAAGGTTCCAATTCCCATCAAGGGGATAAAGAGCCCCAACAAGGCCAGAGACGGAATAGTCTGGAAAATCCCTGCAATCTGCAAGACCCAGTCGGCCAACTTCTCATGATAGCGAAGATAAACAGCCAAGGGAATCGCGATAAAAATAGCCAACAACAAGGTCAAAAGTGACAACTGCAAATGTTGAGATAGGGCTGTCAACCAATCACTAAAACGATCCTGAAAAGTTGCAATTAAATTAGTCATGAACACTACCTCCAAACAAGTCTGCTACAAATTCTGTGGCAGGAGCTTTTAAAATGGTCTCGGGATTCGCTACCTGGCGAATTTCTCCATCCTGCAAAACAGCAATACGATCCGCCAACTTCAAGGCCTCATCCGTATCATGGGTTACAAAAATAGTTGTCATCCCAAACTCTTTATGCAATTCTTTAGTCAGAACCTGCAACTGTTTTCTCGAAATAGCATCCAAGGCTGAAAAAGGCTCATCCATGAGGAGAATCTTAGGCTGACCAATCATAGCACGGACAATACCGACCCGTTGCTGTTCTCCACCAGATAATTCACTAGGTAAACGATGCCCATACTCGGCTACTGGTAAACCAACCTTAGCCAAAAGCTCTTCTGTTTTCTGAGCAATTTCTTCCTTAGTCCAGCCCTTCATCTCAGGAATCAGGGCAATATTTTCCGCTACCGTTAGATTAGGAAAGAGAGCAATAGCCTGTAAAACATAACCAGTAGAAAGACGAAGTTCTCGCTCATCATAGTCTTTGATGCGCTTGCTATCCATATAAATATTTCCATCAGTCGGTTCCAAGAGACGGTTAATCATCTTAATCATGGTCGTCTTACCTGAGCCAGATGGCCCAACTAAAACCATAAATTCCCCATTCTCAATCCGTAAATTAACATCTCTCAAGACATCTTTTTCTGTGTAACGTAAAGCTACATTTTTGTATTCAATCATTCTGTGTCCTCAATTTAAAACTTCCCTCGATTGGTCAAGTCTTCTACCTTAGGCATGACTTCCTTATTATCCCAATGTT
Source organism: Streptococcus pseudopneumoniae (assembly GCF_001072665.1). Classification (GTDB taxonomy): domain Bacteria; phylum Bacillota; class Bacilli; order Lactobacillales; family Streptococcaceae; genus Streptococcus; species Streptococcus pseudopneumoniae_S. Next base: position 10,671 of record NZ_JVJI01000056.1, read on the forward strand.
CCACAATTTTCCCGTCTTTTAGACGGAAGATATCGTACTGAGCATAGGCAACTCCACCAATCTGAGTCTGACCATAGCTAACCACATAGTTTCCTTGTCCTAAGAGTTGGAAAACAAAGTCAAAAGTGGCCTTTACTTATAAACAGTTAATTTGCTCCATTTTAAACCTCATTTTCCTCCTCTTTCAGATTAGCCAAAATTCTTTCTTGAAAGGCTTCAAACTGACGAATTTCTTCTTCTGAAAATCCTTTGTAAAAGATCGTATCCAATTTCTGACTGACACGATGCCCCACTTCTTTCTGAGACTGCCCCAACTCTGTTAAAACCAAATACTTCTTACGCTTATCTTCTCCACATGGACTAATAGTTACAAGATTTTGTTCCTCTAGCTTTTTAATCATAGTCGTCAGCGTATTATTAGCAAGTCCAGTCGCCAAAGCAATATCTGTCGCAGTTGCGCAGCCAGTTTCACTATTCCATAAAACCGCTAAAATCTTGCCCTGTTCACCCCTATAAAGAGCCTCAGAATCTTGGCTCAGTAACTTTTGAAAAATCCGCCCATTCAACAAACGAATATGATGGGCTAGCAAATGACTATCTTTCATGACACCTCCAATTTATTTCGATATCGAAATGAATAAAATAATTGTAACACTCATTATTCTAACTGTCAACTATTTCGATTTAGAAATAATTTTTCCCAGTAAAAAAATCTCCTACCCAAGGTAGAAGATTTCAATCTTATAAACTTAATCCGTCATGTCCGATACCAACGTTCGATGCTCCAATGGAACACTGCACATAACTAGCAAGAAAATGAAACCTGATTGAATCCAGAAGAGGGCCAGATCAAAGATTCCGTGCACAGCAACCACTGTAAGGAAAGATAGATAAAGACCGATAATCGGGCGTTTCCCCGACTCCTGACTCATATCCATCATCAAGCGAACAGGAGCCACAGAAGACAAAACTAGTAAAATAGTCCCTACAATTCCGTAACTCAGAATCGTATCAATATAAAGACTGTGAGCATGTTCATGATAAGGAGCATTTATCCGAGGATACGAGTGCATATAGGTCAATGGCCCCTCACCCCAGAAAGGATTTTGCTTAAATAAGGCCATCCCAGCATCCCAGATAGAAATGCGTTCTTCCATAGAAGAGTCTAAAGTCCCCATCCGAACTCCCAAATCACTAGAAAAGAGGAAGCTCAAGCCAATCGCAAAGACCCCAATACTAAGCCAAAAGGCCTTCCAATTTTTAATGGTCGTAAAGAGATAAATAATGGCTCCAGCGATAATAGCAGGAAAGGCAGTTCGATTTTGCGTAAAGTTCAAACCAAAGAGATTCACAAAGCCTGCAATCACACAGAATACTTTCAACCAATTCAACTTGGTCGTTGTAAACAGATAGAAGGCAATCATGATACAGAAACAACAAATAATTCCATAATAATTAGGATTAAAGAAGGTCACTTCTGCACGATTTTGATGCCACACCTGCATATTGGGTGAAAGAAAAGCATAGTTAAATTTCTTTACAATTTGGAAATGTTCTAAACTCGCAAAAGCAGCTGACAAGACGCTACCAAACAAGACGAGCTGCAAAATCAATCGAAAGAATTTATGTGATAAAATCGACTGATAGTGCAAAAAGAAAACAGTAAATAGAAAAATTCCTACTGAAGCCACAAGACCCATCCAATTTTGAGCAAAAGTGGATATAACAGTACTATAGCCAAGAAAAAGAAGTAGCATCGGATGCTCCCCCATTTTCTGAAGAATACTTTTCATATCTCCTGTAAAAATCAAACTGATAATATATAAACAGAATACAACTACAAAAAGATAAAAGGGTAAAAAGATACTCAGGACGATTCCCAATAAAATCAGTTCTTTACTAGACAACCCTTTCAGCTTTTCAATAAAGCCTATTGATTTCAAAATGAATCCTTTCTCTCCAAATCAGTTGATTCAGATAATAGTAAGCTACCCTTTATTGTACCACTTTTTTAGCAATTTGAAAACAAAGGAAACGTTTACTAGGTAAAAAAGGGAGCAAAAATACTGAGATTTCACAACTCAAGCTTAATGACTAGATTCACTCTAAAAAAACGTGCCGAAAATAGTAGGCATATGTTAAAATAGTAGTAATAAAATATAGATTAGAAGCAACTATCCAAACTAAAATCAAATCATATACTATTCTTAAAGAAAGGAAACACCATGAAATCCTACCAAGCTGTCTATCAGATTCTAACTAAAGAAACCGATTATATCAGCGGAGAAAAGATTGCAGAAGAACTATCACTGACTCGAACATCAATTTGGAAAGCCATCAAGCGTTTAGAACAAGAAGGCATTGAAATTGATAGTATCAAAAACAAAGGCTATAAACTGGTGAACGGAGACCTTATTCTTCCAGAACTTCTAGAACAAAATCTTCCAATTAAAATCAGTTTTAAACCCGAAACAAGATCAACACAACTCGATGCAAAAGAAGCAATTGATTTAGGAAATGAAGCAAACACCCTCTATCTAGCTTCCTATCAAACAGCTGGCCGAGGACGTTTTCAACGTTCTTTCTACTCCCCACAAGGTGGCATTTATATGACACTCCATCTTAAACCCAATCTGCCCTATGACCAATTACCATCCTACACACTACTTGTAGCAGGAGCTGTCTACAAAGCCATTAAGAACCTAACTTTAATTGATGTCGACATAAAATGGGTCAATGATATCTACCTAAACAATCATAAAATTGGAGGAATCCTTACTGAGGCAATGACCTCTGTAGAAACTGGCTTAGTCACAGATATCATTATTGGAGTAGGTATTAATTTCACTATTAAAGACTTTCCTCAGGAATTAAAAGAAAAAGCTGCTAGTTTATTTAAAACACCAGCACCTATTACCAGAAATGAATTAATCATAGAAATCTGGCGGACTTTCTTCGAAACACCAGCAGAAGAACTATTATACCTATACAAAAAACAGTCATTCGTTCTAGGAAAAGAAGTTACTTTCACACTAGATCAAAAAGACTACAAGGGACTTGCTAAAGATATCTCAGAAAATGGCAAACTTTTAGTTCAATGTGATAACGGAAAAGAAATCTGGCTCAATAGCGGAGAAATTTCACTCAAGAGTTGGAAGTAATAATAAACTAGCACAACCATAGAATCGACAATATATAAAGATTTTAGCTTTTCTGCAGCCCTATACAGTTGAAAAAGAGCCATTTTAAGGAGAATTCTAGTAGGAATACCAGTCGTTTCTAGGTAAGGGATCTTAGACGGTTTTTGAAAGTCATATTTCTTCATTTGACTTCCAGAACTAGGACAAGATGGGGCATTGTAATCCAGTTTCGCGATGATTTCCTTGTGAGTATCCCTATTGACGATATCTAAAATCTTGATATTTTGGTCTTTGATATCGAACAATTTTGTGATAAAATGTAACTATTCCATATGATTCTTTCTAATGATGGTTTGGTTGCTTTTCATTATGGATCATATGGAACTTTTTTCTACATAAAAATAGGCTCCATAATATTTATAGGGGGGTACCCACTACAAATATTATGGAGTCTTTTTATCGCTCTGAATACCAAAAAAGAAAGGACGAAATGTCTCCTTCCTAGAACTTAGCTTTTCTTCAACCCACTACAGTTGACAGAGAGTCGAAATTAAACGGAGAATAAGGGATTCGAACCCTTGCGCCAGTTACCCGACCTAACGATTTAGCAAACCGTCCTCTTCAGCCTCTTGAGTAATTCTCCTATTAATGGGCACGAGTGGACTCGAACCACCGACCTCACGCTTATCAGGCGTGCGCTCTAACCACCTG
>NZ_JVJI01000057.1:0-259 GCF_001072665.1 Streptococcus pseudopneumoniae
GACTGTAGGGACTTATCAGTCGGGTGATTTCGCCAAACTCCAGTCTGTCCAACGCTTTGCGATAGCCTACCAACAGGCGAGTAAGCAGATGGAGAGTCGCGTTGAGCGCGTACAAGCTGCCCAGGAGAGAGACAAGGCTCGTTTTGAGGCCTTGGCTGCGGAGGATCGAGCCAAGAACGGTTGGAAAGATCTGGCTATTGGTGTGGTGACCGTTGCGATTGGTGCTTTAGCGATTTGGGCAACTATGGGGGCAGCGACA
>NZ_JVJI01000058.1:0-52808 GCF_001072665.1 Streptococcus pseudopneumoniae
CGAAGAGGCTAAACGCGGCGGACTGTAAATCCGCTCCTTCGGGTTCGGGGGTTCGAATCCCTCTCTCTCCATTTCATCAATGGGGTATAGCCAAGTGGTAAGGCAAGGGACTTTGACTCCCTCATGCGTTGGTTCGAATCCAGCTACCCCAGTTCTTAGGTAATGATCAAGATAAAAAGCAAAATATCTTAGGGTATTTTATTTTTATAATTGAAAGACGTGAACGATATGAACTTGTTCTTGCGGGTGCTTAGGAAAAAAATTATAAGTATGTCAAGTTTAAGAAAAAACTTGATTGTTGGAGGATTTTTTAGATGAACGAATTTGAAGATTTGCTAAATAGCGTTAGCCAAGTTGAGACTGGTGATGTTGTTAGTGCTGAAGTATTGACAGTTGATGCGACTCAAGCTAACGTTGCAATCTCTGGAACTGGTGTTGAAGGTGTCTTGACTCTTCGCGAATTGACAAACGATCGCGATGCAGATATCAATGACTTTGTTAAAGTAGGAGAAGTATTGGATGTTCTTGTACTTCGTCAAGTAGTTGGTAAAGATACTGATACAGTTACATACCTTGTATCTAAAAAACGCCTTGAAGCTCGCAAAGCATGGGACAAACTTGTTGGTCGTGAAGAAGAAGTTGTTACTGTTAAAGGAACTCGTGCTGTTAAAGGTGGACTTTCAGTAGAATTTGAAGGTGTTCGTGGATTTATCCCAGCTTCAATGTTGGATACTCGTTTCGTACGTAACACTGAGCGTTTTGTAGGTCAAGAATTTGACGCTAAAATCAAAGAAGTTGACGCTAAAGAAAACCGCTTCATCCTTTCACGTCGTGAAGTTGTTGAAGCAGCTACTGCAGCAGCTCGTGCTGAAGTATTCGGTAAATTGGCTGTTGGTGATGTTGTAACTGGTAAAGTTGCACGTATCACAAGCTTCGGTGCTTTCATCGACCTTGGTGGTGTTGACGGATTGGTTCACTTGACTGAATTGTCACACGAACGTAACGTATCACCAAAATCAGTTGTAACAGTTGGTGAAGAAATTGAAGTGAAAATCCTTGATCTTAACGAAGAAGAAGGACGTGTATCACTTTCACTTAAAGCAACAACACCTGGACCATGGGATGGCGTTGAGCAAAAATTGGCTAAAGGTGATGTAGTAGAAGGAACAGTTAAACGTTTGACTGACTTCGGTGCATTTGTTGAAGTATTGCCAGGTATCGATGGACTTGTTCACGTATCACAAATTTCACACAAACGTATTGAAAATCCAAAAGAAGCTCTTAAAGTTGGTCAAGAAGTTCAAGTTAAAGTTCTTGAAGTTAACGCAGATGCAGAGCGCGTATCACTTTCTATCAAAGCTCTTGAAGAGCGTCCAGCTCAAGAAGAAGGACAAAAAGAAGAAAAACGTGCTGCTCGTCCACGTCGTCCAAAACGTCAAGAAAAACGTGATTTCGAACTTCCAGAAACACAAACAGGATTCTCAATGGCTGACTTGTTCGGTGATATCGAACTTTAATCAAATTGAAAATTCATAAAATCCTTTGTTTTCTAAACAAGGGATTTTTCTTTTGTCTGTAAGTCTTTTTTGATATAATAGTTCTATGTTAGAATCAGAAAAACAATCACGTTATCAAATGTTAAATGAAGAGCTCTCTTTTTTATTGGAATGTGAAACCAATGTTTTGCCTAATCTTTCCAACGCCAGTGCTCTTCTAAAATCTCGCTTTCCTAACACTGTATTTGCAGGTTTTTATTTGTTCGATGGAAAGGAATTGGTTTTAGGTCCCTTTCAAGGAGGTGTTTCCTGTATCCGTATTGCACTGGGAAAAGGTGTTTGTGGGGAGGCAGCTCATTTTCAGGAAACTGTCCTGGTTGGTGATGTAACAACTTATCCCAACTATATTTCTTGTGATAGTCGAGCTAAAAGTGAAATTGTTGTTCCGATGGTTAAGAATGGTCAATTACTTGGAGTTCTGGATCTTGATTCTTCAGAGTTTGATGATTATGATGCTATGGATCGAGATTATTTGGAACAATTTGTCGCTATTTTGCTTGAAAAGACAGAATGGGACTTTACAATGTTTGGGGAGAAAGCCTAATGTATCAAGCACTTTATCGAAAATATAGAAGTCAAAACTTCTTCCAATTGGTTGGTCAAGAAGTTGTGGCTAAGACTCTTAAACAAGCGGTGGAGCAAGAGAAAATAAGTCATGCTTATCTTTTTTCTGGTCCTCGTGGAACGGGAAAAACCAGTGTGGCTAAGATTTTTGCCAAGGCTATGAACTGTCCCAATCAAGTGGGTGGTGAACCATGTAATAACTGCTATATTTGTCAGGCAGTGACGGACGGTAGTTTAGAAGATGTCATTGAAATGGATGCAGCCTCTAATAATGGGGTGGATGAAATCCGTGAAATTCGTGATAAATCTACTTATGCCCCTAGTCTTGCCCGTTATAAGGTCTATATCATAGACGAGGTTCACATGCTGTCTACAGGGGCTTTTAATGCCCTCTTAAAGACGCTGGAAGAGCCAACACAGAATGTTGTCTTTATTTTGGCCACTACTGAATTGCACAAGATTCCTGCCACTATTTTATCCCGTGTGCAACGTTTTGAATTTAAATCAATTAAAACACAGGATATTAAGGAACATATCCACTATATCTTAGAAAAAGAAAATATCAGTTCTGAACCAGAGGCTGTGGAAATCATTGCTAGACGGGCTGAAGGTGGAATGCGAGACGCCTTGTCTATTTTGGATCAAGCCCTAAGTTTGACACAGGGAAATGAATTGACGACTGCCATCTCTGAAGAAATTACTGGCACCATTAGTCTATCAGCCTTGGATGATTATGTGTTTGCCTTATCTCAACAGGATGTTCCTAAAGCATTAGCTTGTTTAAATCTTCTCTTTGACAATGGTAAGAGCATGACTCGTTTTGTGACCGACCTTTTACACTATTTAAGAGACTTGTTAATTGTTCAAACAGGTGGAGAAAACACTCATCATAGTCCAGTCTTTGTAGAAAATTTAGCACTTCCTCAAGAAAATCTGTTTGAAATGATTCGCTTAGCGACAGTCAGTTTAGCAGATATTAAGTCTAGTTTGCAGCCTAAGATTTATGCTGAGATGATGACTATCCGTTTAGCAGAGATTAAGCCTGAACCAGCTCTTTCTGGGGCAGTTGAACATGAAATTTCTGCATTGAGACAGGAAGTTGCCCGTCTCAAACAAGAACTCGCAAATGTAGGAACTGTAGCTAAGCCAACCAGTCCAGTACCTAACCGTCCAGCAGCGAGCAAGACAGTCTATCGTGTGGATCGCAATAAAGTGCAATCTATCTTGCAAGAGGCTGTCGAAAATCCTGATTTAGCACGTCAAAATCTGATTCGCTTGCAGAATGCCTGGGGAGAGGTGATTGAAAGTCTAGGAGGCCCTGATAAGGCTCTGCTAGTTGGTTCTCAACCGGTTGCGGCCAATGAACACCATGCTATTCTTGCTTTTGAGTCTAACTTCAATGCTGGTCAAACCATGAAACGGGACAATCTCAACACCATGTTTGGTAACATCCTCAGTCAGGCAGCAGGTTTTTCACCTGAGATTTTAGCTATTTCCATGGAGGAATGGAAAGAAGTTCGCGCAGCCTTTTCAGCCAAAGCCAAATCTTCTCAAACTGAAAAAGAAGCAGAAGAAAGCCTGATTCCAGAAGGATTTGAATTTTTGGCTGATAAAGTGAAGGTAGAGGAAGACTAAAGAAAGATTTCATGATACAATAAGTTTATGAATAGACAACAATTTATTATCATCGCGCTGTTTACAGCTGCTGAGACCTATTTTTTCAATGAAGCCTGGATGACTGGTCGCTATATTATGGCAGCCTTTTGGGCCATTTTGCTCTTTAGAAATTTCCGAGTTAGTTACTTGATGGGCAAGATTGTAGATGTCATTGACCAGCATTTAAAAGGAAAAGACTAGTCCTCAGCTTCTAGACAAAATCAAAGCCTTTTAGGCTTTTTTTTGTTATACTATAAAAGTATATTTATTGACCTTTTACCGTATTTTCTAGGGAAATCAAGTATGTTTCTAGTGAGCACTGTAAAGGCTTTGAAAAAGAAAGGAACTATCATGTCAGTATTAGAGATCAAAGATCTTCACGTTGAGATTGAAGGAAAAGAAATTTTAAAAGGGGTTAACCTGACCCTGAAAACAGGAGAAATCGCCGCTATCATGGGACCAAATGGTACTGGTAAATCGACTCTTTCTGCCGCTATCATGGGAAATCCAAACTATGAAGTTACCAAAGGTGAAGTCTTGTTTGATGGCGTAAACATCCTTGAGTTGGAAGTGGACGAGCGTGCGCGTATGGGACTTTTCCTTGCTATGCAATATCCATCAGAAATTCCTGGTATTACTAACGCTGAGTTTCTTCGTGCAGCCATGAATGCTGGTAAAGAAGACGATGAGAAGATTTCAGTTCGCGAGTTCATCACTAAGCTAGATGAAAAGATGGAATTGCTCAACATGAAAGAAGAAATGGCTGAGCGTTACCTCAACGAAGGTTTCTCTGGTGGTGAGAAAAAACGTAATGAGATTCTTCAACTTTTGATGTTGGAACCAACTTTTGCCCTTTTGGATGAGATTGACTCTGGTCTTGATATTGATGCCCTTAAAGTTGTGTCTAAAGGTGTGAATGCCATGCGTGGTGAAGGCTTTGGTGCTATGATTATCACTCACTACCAACGTCTTTTGAACTACATCACACCTGATGTGGTACACGTCATGATGGAAGGTCGAGTTGTCCTTTCAGGTGGTCCAGAATTGGCTGCGCGTTTGGAACGTGAAGGATACGCAAAACTAGCTGAAGAACTTGGCTACGACTACAAGGAAGAATTGTAATTACCTCGTATCTTTTAGGAGAAGTAAATGACTAAAGAAAATATTAAACTTTTTTCAGAAATGCACGCTGAACCAAGCTGGTTGGCTGACCTCCGTCAAAAAGCTTTTGATAAGATTGAGACTTTGGAATTACCAGTTATTGAGCGTGTCAAATTCCACCGTTGGAATCTGGGTGATGGAACGATTACAGAAAGTGAGCCATCAGTAAATGTTCCAGATTTCACAGCTCTAGATAATCACTTGAAATTGGTTCAAGTAGGAACTCAAACTGTTTTTGAGCAAATTCCAGTTGAGTTGGCTGAACAGGGTGTCGTCTTTACAGACTTCCACTCAGCTTTAGAAGAAATTCCAGAGCTTATTGAAGAATTCTTCATGTCATCTGTTAAGTATGACGATGACAAATTAGCAGCCTACCATACAGCTTATTTCAACAGTGGTGCTGTTCTTTATATTCCAGATAACGTGGAAATTACAGAGCCAATCGAAGGTATTTTCTACCAAGACAGCGATAGTGATGTGCCGTTTAATAAGCATATTATGATTATCGCTGGTAAAAACTCTAAGATTAGTTATCTAGAACGTTTAGAGTCACGCGGTGAAGGAAGTGCCAAAGCAACTGCTAATATCACAGTAGAAGTAATTGCGCGTTCTGGTGCTCAAGTGAAGTTTGCTGCGATTGACCGTCTAGGTGAAAACGTCACTGCTTACATTAGCCGTCGTGGTAAATTAGGCAACGATGCAAGCATTGACTGGGCGATCGGTGTTATGAACGAAGGAAATGTTGTTGCTGACTTTGATAGTGACTTGATTGGTAACGGTAGCCATGCGGATCTTAAAGTCGTAGCTCTTTCAAGTGGCCGTCAGGTACAAGGGATTGATACCCGAGTAACTAACTATGGTTGCAACTCAATCGGAAATATCCTACAACATGGGGTTATTCTTGAAAAAGCAACCTTGACCTTCAATGGTATTGGCCACATTATCAAGGGTGCTAAGGGTGCAGATGCGCAACAAGAGAGCCGTGTTCTTATGCTGTCAGACCAAGCGCGTTCAGATGCCAACCCAATTCTTTTGATTGATGAAAATGACGTAACTGCAGGACACGCGGCTTCTATCGGTCAGGTAGATCCAGAAGATATGTATTACCTCATGAGCCGTGGTTTAGATAAGGCAACTGCAGAACGTTTGGTTGTCCGTGGTTTCCTTGGCTCCGTTATCGTTGAGATTCCAGTCAAGGAAGTTCGTGATGAAATGATTGCGACTATCGAAGAAAAATTGTCAAAACGCTAAGGGGTAGCCTATGTTAGATGTAGAAGTGATTCGCAAGGATTTTCCAATTTTAGACCAGATTGTTAATGATGAACCATTGGTTTATTTGGACAATGCTGCGACGACACAAAAACCACTAGCAGTTCTGGAGACGATTAACCGCTACTATGAGCAGGACAATGCCAATGTTCATCGTGGGGTTCATACCTTGGCAGAGCGTGCGACAGCATCTTATGAAGCTGCTCGTGAAACCATTGGTAAGTTCATCAACGCAGGTTCGACAAAGGAAGTACTATTCACTAGAGGAACTACGACTAGTCTCAACTGGGTGGCACGTTTCGCTGAGGAAATCTTGACTGAAGGAGACCAGGTCTTGATTTCAGTAATGGAACACCATTCCAATATTATTCCATGGCAGGAAGCTTGCCGAAAGACTGGGGCAGAGCTTGTCTATGTCTATCTCAAGGATGGAGCTCTGGATATGGATGACTTGCGAGCTAAATTGACTGACAAGGTCAAGTTTGTGTCGCTAGCTCACGCTTCAAATGTTCTGGGTGTGGTCAATCCTATCAAAGAAATCACACAAATGGCTCACCAAGTTGGAGCCCTTATGGTGGTGGATGGCGCCCAATCTACGCCTCATATGAAGATCGATGTCCGGGACTTGGATGTGGACTTTTTTGCCTTTTCAGGTCACAAGATGGCTGGTCCGACTGGTATCGGTGTTCTTTATGGCAAAGAAAAGTATCTGGAGCAAATGTCACCAGTTGAATTTGGCGGCGAAATGATTGATTTCGTTTATGAGCAATCTGCTAGTTGGAAGGAATTGCCTTGGAAATTCGAGGCTGGAACTCCTAATATGGCAGGTGCTATTGGACTTGCTGAAGCAGTAGATTATCTTGAAAAGATTGGTATGGATGCGATTGAAGCCCATGAACAAGAATTGATCGCATACGTCTATCCAAAACTGCAGGCGATTGAAGGACTGATCATTTATGGTTCACAGGACTTGTCTCAACGTTCAGGTGTCATTGCCTTTAACCTAGGCGACCTTCATCCTCACGACCTTGCGACTGCTTTGGATTATGAAGGAGTGGCTGTTCGAGCAGGTCACCACTGTGCCCAACCCTTGCTCCAGTATTTGGATGTCCCAGCAACAGCTCGTGCAAGTTTTTATATCTACAATACCAAGGCAGATTGCGATAAGCTAGTAGATGCCTTACAAAAGACAAAGGAGTTTTTCAATGGCACTTTCTAAACTAGATAGCCTTTATATGGCAGTGGTAGCAGACCATTCGAAAAATCCACATCACCAAGGAAAGTTGGAAGATGCTGAGCAAATCAGTCTCAACAATCCGACCTGTGGGGATGTCATCAATCTCTCTGTCAAGTTTGATGCAGAGGATCGTTTGGAAGATATTGCTTTTCTAAATTCAGGCTGTACTATCTCAACTGCCTCTGCAAGTATGATGACAGATGCAGTTTTAGGAAAAAACAAACAAGAAATCTTAGAACTTGCGACTATTTTTTCTGAAATGGTTCAAGGGCAAAAAGATGAACGCCAAGACCAACTAGGCGATGCAGCTTTCTTGTCAGGTGTTGCCAAATTCCCTCAACGAATCAAGTGTGCAACCCTAGCTTGGAACGCCCTGAAGAAAACAATTGAAAATCAAAAAAATCAGTAAGACAAGTTTCTTTTGTCTTATGAATTAGTAGAAATGAAGAATGAAAGAAAGGATATTATGGCTGAAGAAAGAGTAGAACCAAAACCAATTGATCTTGGTGAATATAAATTTGGTTTCCATGATGATGTAGAGCCTGTCCTATCGACAGGAAAAGGATTGAACGAAGATGTCATTCGTGAACTATCAGCTGCTAAGGGAGAACCTGAGTGGATGTTAGAATTCCGTTTGAAGTCTTATGAAACCTTCAAAAAAATGCCTATGCAAACTTGGGGAGCAGACTTGTCAGAGATTGATTTTGATGACTTGATCTACTACCAAAAACCATCTGATAAACCAGCTCGTTCATGGGATGAGGTTCCTGAAAAAATTAAAGAAACCTTTGAACGTATTGGTATACCAGAAGCTGAGCGTGCTTATCTAGCTGGTGCCTCTGCCCAGTATGAGTCAGAAGTGGTTTACCACAATATGAAGGAAGAGTTCCAGAAATTGGGGATTATCTTTACAGATACTGATTCTGCCCTCAAGGAATACCCAGACTTGTTTAAACAATACTTTGCTAAGTTGGTACCGCCAACAGATAACAAATTGGCTGCCCTTAACTCAGCAGTATGGTCTGGTGGAACCTTTATCTACGTACCGAAAGGGGTCAAGGTAGATATTCCACTTCAAACTTACTTCCGTATCAATAACGAAAATACTGGTCAGTTTGAACGTACCTTGATTATCGTTGATGAGGGAGCAAGTGTCCATTATGTAGAAGGATGTACAGCACCAACTTATTCAAGTAACAGCTTGCATGCTGCCATCGTAGAAATCTTTGCCTTAGATGGTGCTTATATGCGTTATACGACTATCCAAAACTGGTCTGATAATGTATATAACTTGGTAACGAAACGTGCTAAAGCTCAAAAGGATGCCACTGTTGAGTGGATTGATGGTAACTTGGGTGCAAAAACAACCATGAAATACCCATCTGTTTACCTTGATGGAGAAGGGGCGCGTGGTACCATGCTCTCTATCGCTTTTGCCAATGCAGGGCAACATCAGGATACTGGAGCTAAGATGATCCACAACGCTCCACATACAAGCTCGTCTATCGTGTCTAAATCCATCGCTAAAGGTGGAGGAAAGGTTGACTATCGTGGACAAGTAACCTTTAATAAAAACTCTAAGAAATCTGTCTCTCACATCGAGTGTGATACCATTATCATGGATGACTTATCAGCATCAGATACCATTCCGTTTAATGAAATTCACAACTCACAAGTCGCTTTGGAACACGAAGCTAAGGTATCTAAGATTTCAGAAGAACAACTCTATTACCTCATGAGCCGTGGATTGTCAGAATCTGAAGCAACTGAGATGATTGTCATGGGATTTGTAGAACCCTTTACAAAAGAACTTCCAATGGAATATGCAGTTGAACTTAACCGTTTGATTAGCTATGAGATGGAAGGATCAGTTGGGTAAGAATATGTAGAATCTGAGCAGGATTTATTCTGTTCGGATTTTTTTGAAAAATCATCTTATAAATATTCACAAAATCCCTTTTATATGATAAAATAAAACAATCATATTTAATGGAGATGAAGTATGAATATTTTTAGAACAAAAGATGTTAGCTTGGGACGTACTGAAATGCACCGTCATTTAAAAGTATGGGATTTGATTTTATTAGGAATCGGTGCCATGGTAGGAACTGGGATTTTTACCATTACAGGAACCGCAGCAGCAACGCTTGCTGGTCCGTCACTGGTTGTATCTATAGTGATTTCTGCCCTGTGTGTTTCTTTATCCGCCCTCTTTTTCGCAGAGTTTGCCTCTCGTGTTCCTGCAACTGGTGGTGCTTATAGTTATTTGTATGCAATTTTGGGTGAATTACCAGCTTGGATTGCTGGTTGGTTGACCATCATGGAATTCATGACAGCAGTTTCTGGTGTGGCCTCTGGCTGGGCAGCTTATTTTAAAGGCTTACTCAGTAACTATAGTATTTCAATGCCTCAAGCCTTGAATGGGACCTTTAACCCTGAGCATGGTACCTATATAGACCTTTTACCTATTTTGGTATTGACACTGGTAACCGGTTTAGTTTTATTAAATTCCAAGGCAGCATTGCGTTTTAATTCGCTTCTAGTCGTCTTGAAGTTCTCTGCTCTCGCTTTGTTTATTCTAGTTGGTATCTGGTATATTAAACCAGAAAATTGGTCCAACTTTGCTCCTTTTGGTTTTGGTCAAATTTATGGTGGAAGTACTGGAATAATGGCAGGAGCATCTTTGATGTTCTTTGGTTTTCTAGGATTTGAATCTATTTCGATGGCTGTTGATGAAATTCAAAATCCACAAAAGAATGTCCCACAAGGAATTGTTTTGTCTTTGACAATCGTAACGATTCTCTATGCTCTGGTTACATTAGTATTGACAGGGATTGTTCACTACAGCCAACTCAATGTGGACGATGCTGTAGCTTTTTCATTGCGAAGTATAGGAATTGGTTGGGCAGCTAATTATGTGTCATTAGTGGCCATTTTGACCCTAATAACAGTATGTATTTCTATGACTTATGCCTTATCGCGTATGATTTACAGTTTAGCACGTGATGGTCTTTTACCTCGAAGTTTTAAGCAATTAAGCAAAACAAGTCGTGTTCCTAAAAATGCGACCATCTTAACTGGAGTTGCTTCTGCAATAGCAGCAGGAGTATTTCCACTGGCTAGTATCGCGGCCTTTCTAAATATTTGTACGCTTGCTTATCTTATCTTATCTTATCTTATTGGCTTATGGAATTATAAAACTTAGAAAGGATAAGGGAATGCCTAAAGAAGGAGAATTCAAAACTCCCCTAGTTCCCTTGTTGCCGATTCTCTCGATTCTAATCTGTCTTTCCTTTATGCTTCAATATAGTGTAGAAACATGGATTGCGTTTGGAATTGCTCTTGTAGTTGGACTTGTGATTTACTTTACTTATGGCTATCGTCATTCTACACTTTCTGAATAAAGAAAAAGCTGGAACTTCCCAGCTTTTTACTTACTCTTTTATATATGTGAAGCCTTCTCCTAGGATTTCATGGGCTTCTGTAATAGTTATAAAAGCTTGAGGATCAATTCGATGAATCATTTCCTTCATTTTCACAATTTCATTTCTTCCGACAATACAGTAAATGATTTTTAAATCTTCTTGACTATAATAACCTTGACCAGAAATAAAAGTAACTCCTCTTCCTAGGTCATCATTAATCGCTTTAGCAAGTTGGTCAGGACGTTTTGTGATAATCATAAAGCCTTTGCCGGCATAGCCACCTTCGCCGATCAAATCAATGACACGAGAAACGATAAAATCAAATAAGAGCGTGTAGGAAACCAATCTCAAGTCCTTGAAGATTAGGAGAATAAGCATGAGAATACAAAAATCTAAGATAAAGAGCAGTTTCCCCATAGATATATGAGTATACTTATTGATAATACGAGCTAGAATATCAGTACCACCAGTTGTACCTCCAGCATTAAAGATAATTCCAAGACCAATTCCCAATAGAATCCCAGCTATAAGGGCAGTGATTAGTAAATCACCTTGAAGATCAATATGAAGGGGTATACGTTCAAAAAAGGCCAACCAGGCGGACAAGGCTAAGGTTCCTAGTAAACTAGAATAGAGGGACTTTGCTCCAAAGATTTTCCAAGCTAGGATGAAAAGGGGAATATTAATCAGCAGGTTCATGAGAGAAACAGGGATTTTAAAAAGATAAAAGGTGATGAGGGTAATACCTGTCGCCCCTCCTTCAAAGAGATGATGAGGAACTACAAAATAAGTCAGACCAAAAGCATAAATAGCAGCACCTAGTAAAATGGTTAAAATGGGATAAATTTTTTTAATCATAGGGACCTCTTTTCTTATAAGTAGATTATATCAAATTTTTAAGGAAAATTTGATTGACTCCATTAGGATTTTTAATCTTTTTTTGATATAATTAAAAGTAAGAAAACCAATCTGAATCCTAAAATAGAAAGATTGATACTATGACAAAAATTAAGATTGTAACCGATTCATCTGTTACTATTGAACCTGAACTAGTAAAACAATTAGATATCACTGTTGTTCCGTTATCTGTAATGATTGATAATGTTGTTTATTCTGATGCGGATTTGAAAGAAGAAGGTAAATTTCTTCAGTTGATGCAAGCAAGTAAGAATCTTCCGAAAACAAGCCAGCCCCCTGTAGGTGTCTTCGCTGAAGTTTTTGAAGACCTATGCAAGGATGGTAGCCAGATTCTTGCTATTCATATGTCCCATGCCCTTTCTGGTACTGTAGAAGCGGCACGTCAAGGTGCTAGCTTATCTACTGCCGATGTGACAGTTATTGATAGTTCCTTCACTGATCAAGCCTTGAAATTCCAAGTTGTTGAGGCTGCAAAATTAGCGCAAGAAGGCAAAGAGTTGGAGGAAATCTTATCTCATGTAGAAGAGGTTAAAAACCACACAGAACTCTATATTGGCGTTTCAACTTTGGAAAATTTAGTAAAAGGTGGACGAATTGGCCGTGTAACTGGATTGTTGAGCTCACTTCTCAATATACGTGTTGTAATGCAGATGAAAGACCATGAATTGCAGCCAATCGTTAAAGGTCGTGGAGCTAAAACTTTTAAAAAATGGTTAGATGAGTTGATAACATCGCTCTCTGAACGTTCTGTAGCAGAGATTGGAATTTCATATTCTGGTAGTGCTGATTGGGCAAAAGAGATGAAAGAAAGCTTACAAGCTTATGTTGAAAAGCCTATTTCAGTTTTGGAAACGGGCTCTATTATTCAAACTCACACGGGTGAGAATGCTTGGGCTATTTTAGTACGTTACTACTCCTAAAAAAATAAATAAAATGGGAAGAAATAGTGTTTTTAACTTGACCTAAAAGGGATTTTAGGATATGATTATATTTGTTAATTAGAAATTAAATTGGAGGAATCATTAACATGGCAAACAAACAAGATTTGATCGCTAAAGTAGCAGAAGCTACAGAATTGACTAAGAAAGACTCAGCAGCAGCAGTTGAAGCTGTATTCGCAGCAGTAACTGAGTACCTTGCAGCTGGTGAAAAAGTTCAATTGATCGGTTTTGGTAACTTTGAAGTTCGTGAGCGTGCTGCACGTAAAGGTCGCAACCCACAAACTGGTAAAGAAATCAAGATTGCAGCTTCTAAAGTTCCAGCGTTCAAAGCTGGTAAAGCTCTTAAAGACGCTGTTAAATAATTTGAGTTTAAAAAGCCTATCATATCAAGCTTTCTAGCTTGGTCAGTAGGCTTTTTTTATGTACAGGGGGCAAAAAAGGGGCAAAACTATAAAATATCTAGCAAATTGAGGATATTATCATCCATCTTCTTTGTAACGTGTGTAGATTTTGTTTATTGTCCTAGAATCAGAATGTCCTAATCTTGCCATAATTACTTTTAGAGTTACGCTATTCTGCTTACGAGAGTATGCCTAAAGATGTGCTAGGTGAGGTGCCTATCAATGGATTCTTCAAGTTGTGTATTTGTTTTCAGATTTAAATCTTCAATAGTTTTTACGATTTTTGGCAGTTCCGCTCGTCATGCAGAATTATATTCGATATACTCAAGGTTCACTGTGTAATCAAGAGACAGGTTTAAGATTAATTTAGATCACTCTGATTTTGACTTTGAAAGATCAAGTTTGATTAGAAAGCGTTGAATGTATTTTATATCGATATAAATCTCAAATGCCTATTTAAAATCATTCATGCTACTAGTAAGAGAGCTGATATAGCTCCCTTAGATTTTTTTGGTAAAAAGTCCATCACTCTTCTAAAAAAGTGAAATTTACTTTAATATATAGCTTAGATACTGCAACAAATGGTCATTATGCTACTATTGTATATGGATATAATGCTGAAAAGTTGAAGAAATTTAAATGTCGACTGAATAAGACAGATATAGGATAAGAAGAGAGAGCCAGATATGCTTTTATCTTTATATTATCGTGATTCCTTAATTTTTATGGATACAGTAGAAAACGAAATTGTAGAAGTAAAAAATTGAAAAGCAGTTGGAATTTATTGTTAATCTCTGAGATGATGTAACTATTAATGATGTACTGAAATAAACAGATTTGGCAAAAATTATGTCTATCTTTACAGAATTTTTGCTCACTTAGTAGGTGATGTAGAGCCAAAGAGGAAGTGATGGCACTTGAGCAAATTTTCAAACGTTTTTATAGTTTTATCAGGCAAGTTACAGAGGGGATTCTGGTGTGAGTGTTCGTGATTTTATGGAAGGGACTAATGGAGTCTTGGCAACAATTGAAAAAGTGATAAAGAAGAAGTAATCGATTTAGCTGGTTTTGAACTTTAACTTGTCAATGTAGCTATAAGAGAGTATAGTAATGTTAAAAATATGGGGACTATATGGATAAGCAATTTGTTATACCAGTGAGAGTTGATGAGAGAATTTTAAATAAACTCGATTTTGTATCAATAAAGCTACAACAAGGACGATCAGAAACGATTGGTAAAGGATTAGAGAGGCTCTATAGTGAGCTGGGGAGAAAGATGACTGGAAAAGGATTGATTTGAGCACATATTTGATTAGGTGTGGCTATTTCTGTCTTAGCACTCTATACCTACACGATTATTTATATTTTTAATCATGATATGGAAGAAATCTTTGCAACTTTTATTATGTTGGTAATTTATTCACTATTCTTTCTGTTATTTTTGATATCAGTTGAGAGATTATCTTTATTGGTTTGCGTAGAATTAGCTTATCGTAATTTTCAACGATATAAAAAAATTAAAAAGTCCCTTCTTTTTGATAGTACTTTTACAAATAAAAGTCTTAGTAATATAATAGAGCTATAGAAGGGGAGGTGGAAGAAATGTTTCGAAAAGAAAAAGCACGCAAGCGATTTTACTTTTGGTTTATTATTTTTATCCTTTATCTTTCTTTTGGATTGTATTGTATTTGTACAAATTTTGGAGATACCTTGGGTATGATTTTACTATCACCTTTTATCTTTGCTTCCCTGCCACTCTATGCTTATTTAGTCCTTGGTTTGTTTATCTGGGGGTTCATGAGTCTTGCTATGGATGATGTTATGGATCTTTAGTTAAAGGAAAGCTAAGATCGAGAAAGGACACATTTCGTCCTTTCTTTTTTGATAGATATAGTTTTTCTTTTTAAAAGAGTATTTTTTTACAAAAATTCTTGGATATTTTGTTTATTTATGCTATAATGGGAACAATTATTTTTAGGAGGTGCAGTATGTCTTATTTGTTTGAGATATTACCGAGTTTATTGAGCGGTGCAAGCATGACTTTGCAGGTTTTTGCACTGGTCTTGATTTTTTCTATTCCCTTGGGCGTTTTGATTGCCTTTGCCTTGCAAGTCCATTGGAAGCCCCTCCATCATCTGATTAACATTTATATCTGGATCATGCGAGGCACACCCTTGCTCTTGCAATTGATCTTTATCTATTATGTGCTCCCAAGCATTGGGATCCGTTTGGATCGTCTTCCTGCGGCCATTATTGCCTTTGTTTTGAATTATGCGGCTTACTTTGCTGAAATCTTCCGTGGAGGGATTGATACCATTCCTAAAGGTCAATATGAGGCTGCTAAGGTTTTGAAGTTTAGTCCCTTTGACACAGTTCGCTATATTATCTTGCCCCAAGTGACCAAGATTGTTCTTCCTAGTGTATTTAACGAAGTTATGAGTTTGGTCAAGGATACTTCTTTGGTCTATGCGCTAGGAATTTCAGACCTTATCCTGGCTAGTCGAACAGCTGCCAACCGTGATGCTAGTCTGGTCCCAATGTTCTTGGCAGGAGCCATTTACTTAATTTTAATTGGTATTGTGACTATTCTTGCCAAAAAAGTTGAGAAGAAGTACAGTTACTATAGATAGGAGGCTGCCATGTTAGAATTACGAAATATCAATAAAGGGTTTGGTGAAAAGCAAATTTTGTCTAATTTCAGTCTAAAAATTCCTGAAAAGCAAATCCTGGCTATCGTTGGGCCTTCGGGTGGAGGTAAGACGACTCTCTTACGCATGCTCGCGGGTCTTGAAACCATTGATTCAGGGCAAATATTTTATAATGGAGAACCTTTAGAATTGGATGAACTAGAGAAGCGCAATCTACTGGGATTTGTATTCCAAGATTTTCAACTGTTCCCTCATTTATCAGTTCTAGACAATTTGACCTTATCGCCCGTAAAAACCATGGGAATGAAGCAGGATGAGGCTGAGCAGAAGGCGCGAGGTCTTTTGGAACAATTAGGACTGGCAGGACATGCAGATGCTTATCCCTTCTCACTATCAGGTGGGCAAAAGCAAAGGGTGGCCTTGGCGCGTGCTATGATGATTGACCCAGAAATCATTGGTTACGATGAACCAACTTCTGCCCTAGATCCTGAATTACGCTTGGAAGTGGAAAAACTGATCTTGCAAAATAGGGAACTTGGCATGACCCAGATTGTGGTTACCCATGATTTTCAGTTTGCTGAAAATATCGCAGATCAGATTCTCAAGGTTGAACCCAAGTAGGAGGTGCCGATGACTAATAAGAAAATTGTCTTGGTGTTGGTTTCGTTCCTGACTCTCTTCTTAACAGCCTGTACTCAGAAGGCTAGTGATCCAAAGCAGGATAACTGGGATAAGTATCAAGAGCAGGGGAGTATAACCATTGGTTTTGACAATACCTTTGTACCCATGGGATTTGAAGAAAAGAATGGCCAATATACAGGCTTTGATATTGATTTGGCGCAAGCAGTTTCTGAAAAATTAGGTGTCAAGGTGCAATTCCAGCCAATCGACTGGGATATGAAGGAGACGGAACTGCAAAATGGAACCATAGATGCCATTTGGAATGGCTATTCTGCGACTGATGAACGCCGAGAAAAAGTTGCCTTTAGTATTCCTTATATGGAAAATCAGCAAGTACTAGTTACGAAGAAAAGCAAGCAAATTCGTTCAGTAGAGGATATGAAGGATAAGACCTTGGGAGCTCAAGCAGGTTCCTCTGGTTATTTAGACTTTGAAGCTCAGCCAGACTTACTGAAAAATCGTGTTAAAGACCAGAAGGCCAATCAATACCAGAGTTTCAATGAAGCCTTAATTGATTTGAAAAATGATCGGATTGATGCTTTGTTGATTGACCGAGTGTATGCTAATTATTACCTCCAGTCTGAGGGGATATTAAATGATTACAATGTCTTTTCAGCTGGATTTGAAAGTGAATCTTTTACTGTTGGAGTTAGACCAGCTGATAAAAGATTATTAACAGCATTAAACCAATCCTTTATTGAACTATATCAAGAAGGAAAGTTCCAGGAAATCAGCCAGAAATGGTTTGGAGAAGATGTGGCAACAAAAGAAGTGAAAAGTGGAGATTGAGTTTTTCCTCAGTCTCTTTTTGCATCAAAAAATCCTCTGGCAAGTACCAGAGGATAAGAGTTTATTTCATTGTTGGGAAGAGCAATACATCACGGATAGTGGTTGTATCAGTTAGGAGCATGCAGAGACGGTCGATACCGATTCCCAAACCACCTGTTGGAGGCATACCATATTCAAGAGCCTCAATGTAGTCGTAGTCGATGCCTGTCGCTTCATCGTCACCAAGTTCTTTGGCTTTAGCTTGGGCTTCAAAACGGGTAAGTTGGTCGATTGGGTCGTTCAATTCAGTAAAGGCATTTCCGTACTCTTTGGTCATGATGAAGAGTTCGAAACGGTCAGTAAAGCGTTCGTCTTCAGGATTCTTCTTAGCTAGTGGAGATACAGCTACTGGATGTCCATAGACAAAGGTCGGTTGGATCAAGGTTTCTTCAACAAACTCTTCAAAGAAAGCATTGATGATGTGGCCAACTTCAGTGTAATGTTTCTCAACTGGAACTTTCTTCTCAGCAGCGATAGCTTTGGCTTCTTCGAAAGTCATGTCTTGCCAGAAATCGACACCAGTAATTTCTTTGATAGCATCCACCATGTGAACACGTTTAAATGGTTCGTTAATCTTGATTTCAGTACCTTGGTAGTTAACTGGGCCATCACCTTTAACTGATTTAGCAGCGTGTTGGATAATGCCTTCAGTTAAGTCCATGATGTCTTGGAAGTCTGCATAAGCTTGGTAAACTTCGATAGAAGTAAACTCCGGGTTATGAGTAGCATCCATTCCTTCGTTACGGAAGATACGGCCGATTTCATAGACACGTTCCATACCACCCACGATAAGGCGTTTCAAGTGAAGCTCAGTCGCGATACGAAGCACCATGTCAATGTTTTGGGCATTATGGTGGGTGATAAATGGACGGGCAGAAGCACCACCGGCTTCATTATGAAGAACAGGTGTTTCCACTTCAAGGAAACCTTTTTGGTCAAGATAACGACGGATTTCAGAAATGATTTTTGAACGAGTGACAAAGCGCTCAAAGCTTTCACGGTTAGAAATCAAGTCAAGGTAACGTTTACGGTAAATTGTTTCAACGTCTGTCAAACCGTGGAATTTTTCTGGCAGAGGACGAAGGGCCTTAGACAAGTGTGTAATGTGAGTAGCCTTGATAGAGAGTTCTCCCATATCTGTACGCATGACTTCCCCTTCGACACCAAGGAAGTCACCAAGGTCTGCTTTTTTGAAGATTTCGTAGTTTTCTTCACCGACAGCATCCTTACGAACGTAGATTTGAATTTGCCCTTCGCGGTCTTGAAGGTGGGCAAATCCAACTTTACCTTTACCACGTTTGGTTACCAAGCGTCCTGCGATAGTAGCTGTTTCATTTTTATCGTGTAATTGTTCTTTATCGAGGTCAGCATATTTATCTTTTAATTCTTGTGAATTTGCAGTACGTTCAAAACGTTTTCCGAAAGGATCGATTCCTTGTTCACGGAGCGCAGCCATTTTTTCACGGCGAACGATCTGCTGGTCATTTAGTTCTTCCATATGTTCTGTTGACATGGGATCCTCCTAGTTTTACTCAAAATTGAATACGATGAGTCATTTTTTGCGATACTCCCATTTTATCATAAATAAGCAAGAAATTCACGGATAATCTTTAAAAACTAAAAAGAACTTGACGCTAAAATCAAGTTCTGTTATTGATAGGAAGTATCATTCCAAGTATCGAGTGTAAATGTTTCAAAATCATGAGTTTCTAAAATTGTCAGGCTGGCATTTGCTAGACCTCCATCTTTACGAAGAAGTGGCTCTTTATAACCTAAAAGAGTACGGAGACTGGCAGTAAGATTGGCACCGTGACCGACAATTAGAATACGCTCAGCTGGACTATCTTTTAATGATTTGATAAATTGGATGGTCCGTTGCGTGGTACTATAGAGGGATTCGGCTCCGAACATTTGAGTGTCAAATTGAGCAAGATTAGATCGGAAAGCTTTGATTTGTTGTGGGTAAATTGCTTCCAAGGTTGCGATTTTTAAACCTTCTAACTTCCCCAGCTGCCATTCACGGAGATTAGGAACGCTTTCTAAAGGACAGGGTGTCTGGAGTTGACTTTGGATAATTTCAGCAGATTTGACCGCTCGAGGTAAATCACTTGAATAGATCTGATCAAAAGGAATATCCTTGAGATAATGGCCTAGTTTTTTGAGGATGTCAATGGATTCAGGAAGAAGGGGAGAATCTCCACTAGCACCTTGAAAGCGTCCTTCTTGGTTCCAGAGGGTACGGCCATGGCGGACAAAGTAGAGTTTCATTATTGGCTGTCCTCCAAGATATCTGCAAAGTCAGCTTTTACAAAGTTAGCCAAGTCTTGTGGAGCGACGATAATGCTGTGACCAACTTCGCCTGCAGAGACAATCATTTGATCCAAGTCTAGGGCGATTTTATCGATAAAAATGGGGTAATTGTGTTTCTGACGAATTCCGACAGGATTATTGGCTCCATGAATGTAACCAGTTGTTTTTTCCAAGTCCTTTTGTGGAATCATGCTCACTTTTTTATTGCCAGAAATTTTGGCTAGTTTCTTTTCAGACAAATGTTGAGTGATAGGGACAATTCCGATAATTGGTCCTGTTTTATCTCCCAAAAGCGCCAAGGTTTTGAAAATCTGATTTCGTTCATAACCTTGAGGAAGCTTTCCTTCCAGGGCATTGATTTGAATCCCCTGATGTGGGATACCTGCTTTAGACAGGATTTGTTCCACCAATGTTTTTTTGATTTTAACTTTTTTTGCCATTATTTATACTTATCCTCCAATTGGCTCATCCAAATACCAAGCCAGATTCCCAGTGCAAAGAAGAAGGCAATGATGACATACCCAACAAGAGAAATACCGGTGTACTGGATACTTTCAGCATTTCCTGCATTTGGGATCAAGATCAAAAGGGTACTTGAAAGGACGATACCGATGATGAAATGATAGACACGTGAGTGGTAGTTGTTTAAGGCATAATCCATCAATTTTGAAAAAATGATGAGAGTTGCACCTGCACCGATTCCAATCGGGAAGAAGGTTCCCAAGAGGTCAAAGGTTTTAAAACCAGTCAACATAGGAGCATAGAGTCCCAAAATCAAAAGTAGGTTTGATGGACTGAGGCCAGGAACTAATACGCCAAGAGCCAGCAGTGTACCAGCTAGGACGAAATTAAGAAAGTTGGCGCTCAAGGTTCCAACGACAAAATTTAAGGCATAGAGTCCTAATCCAGAAATGATAAAGGTTGTCCAGAACCAAGCTAAATCAATCTTGTCTCGGTCAGATTCTCGAGTTGATTCTTTGAGAAGGCTAGGAACTGTACCAATGATGGCACCCGCAAAGCTCCATAAGACAAAGACCTGATAATTTTCAAGCAGGTATTCAATCGGGTAGGAAAATAAGCCGATTCCCAGAAGCATACCGATGGCAACTGGAATAAAGTACAAAACATTTTCTTTAAAGTCTTTAAAGGGATGAGCTAGAAAGCCAATCATTCGTTCATAAATACCTAAGATTGCTGCTAAAACCCCTCCGGAAATTCCTGGTAAGATAAATCCCAGAGCAATGACAATCCCTTTAATAACGCGTGCTAACCATGAGAGCATATTTTTCCTCCAACTATTTCTATTTCAAAAAATCCTTACTATATTGTATCACAATCTAAAACAAAAAGAAAAAGCAAATGAGAAACAAATGCTTTTAAGGTTTTAAAAAGAGTTTTCTAAAGGTTTCTTCTTTATTTTTTAAAGAAGAGATGACGTTGATATCCAAATCGTGGTCAAAGCCAGCAATTTTTCCTTTAGAAGTGTACTGGTGAATGTCATAATCTATATCAGTCTTAGGAGTTGCCTCGTAAAATCCTGAGTCAGAACCATAGGAAGGAATCTACACAGACGTAAACTTGTCAGTATCAATACTGTGTTCTTCCATGAAATAGACCCCAACGTAGATTCCGATATTTTTAGCACCTAGTGATTCTAGTTTTGCACGAAAGGCTTCAACACCTTCGTTCATATTGGACATGGTTTTTTCTTCCACATCTAGCCAATAGTAGCTAGGGCTGTATGGCGATGCGGAATTATAAAAACTTTCAGCAGCCTTTTCCATTTCTTGGATACTTTTTCCAGCTACATATGCATAGACCCCAACTGGGACATTTCGTTTTTGAAACTCGGTAATATGGGTTTTAAAGGCCTTGTCTACCCCATTAACAAAGGAAGCATCATTCTCTTTTGAAGACTGAGCGCCACTATGGACGCGAACAATAGCTCCTGAAATGTTTTGGGAGAGAGTATCGTAATTAATTTCCTCAGGTCGTTGCCAACCAGAAACATCAATCACCGGTTTATCTATATTATGTAGCGCTTGCGATTCTACTTGCGCGATATTTGACTTTGTTTTTACAGGATGGTCCTCAAAACGAGGGCGATTTAGGATTAAAATTAAAATCATAATCCCAAAAAAACCAAACAAAATAAGCGGATTAATTTTCTTTCTCATATCTTATAATTTTACCTTATAAATGAAAAAAAATCAAAAAAAATACTCAAAAAATGGGTTAATAGAGGACTTTAGAGCATTTTTTCATTCAAGAGCGCGGAATGATTTGAAATATGGTATAATAAAAGGGAATTTCTAGAGAAAAGAGAAGATTATGTCAAATTATGCCATTATTTTAGCAGCGGGTAAAGGAACTCGTATGAAGTCGGATTTGCCAAAAGTTTTGCACAAGGTTGCAGGTATTTCCATGTTGGAACATGTTTTCCGAAGTGTGGGAGCTATCCAACCTGAAAAGACAGTAACAGTTGTTGGACACAAGGCAGAATTGGTTGAAGAGGTCTTGGCTGGACAGACAGAATTTGTGACTCAATCTGAACAGTTGGGAACTGGTCATGCAGTTATGATGACAGAGCCTATCCTAGAAGGTTTGTCAGGGCACACCTTGGTCATTGCAGGAGATACTCCTTTAATCACAGGTGAAAGCTTGAAAAACTTGATTGATTTCCACATCAATCATAAAAATGTGGCTACTATCTTGACTGCTGAAACAGATAATCCTTTTGGCTATGGACGAATTGTACGTAATGACAATGCTGAAGTTCTTCGCATTGTGGAGCAGAAGGATGCTACAGATTTTGAGAAACAAATCAAGGAAATCAATACTGGAACATATGTTTTTGATAACGAGCGTTTGTTTGAGGCTTTGAAAAATATCAATACCAATAACGCTCAAGGTGAATACTATATTACAGATGTCATTGGCATTTTCCGTGAAGCTGGTGAAAAAGTTGGCGCTTATACTTTGAAAGATTTTGATGAAAGTCTTGGAGTAAACGACCGTGTGGCTCTTGCGACTGCTGAGTCGGTTATGCGTCGTCGCATCAATCATAAACACATGGTCAATGGGGTCAGCTTTGTCAACCCAGAAGCAACTTATATCGATATTGATGTTGAGATTGCTCCTGAAGTTCAAATCGAAGCCAATGTTACCTTGAAAGGGCAAACGAAAATTGGTGCTGAGACTGTTTTGACAAATGGAACGTATATAGTGGATAGCACTATCGGAGCAGGAGCTGTTATTACCAACTCTATGATTGAGGAAAGTAGTGTTGCAGACGGTGTGACAGTCGGTCCTTATGCCCACATTCGTCCAGGTTCAAGCCTAGCTACCCAAGTCCACATTGGGAACTTTGTTGAGGTGAAAGGCTCTTCAATCGGTGAGAATACTAAGGCTGGTCATTTGACTTATATCGGAAATTGTGAAGTGGGTAGCAAGGTTAATTTTGGTGCTGGAACCATTACAGTCAACTATGACGGCAAAAACAAATACAAAACAGTCATTGGTAACAATGTCTTTGTTGGTTCAAATTCAACCATTATTGCGCCAGTTGAGTTAGGTGACAATTCCCTCGTTGGTGCTGGTTCAACGATTACTAAAGACGTGCCAGCGGATGCTATTGCTATTGGTCGTGGTCGTCAGGTCAACAAAGACGAATATGCAACACGCCTTCCTCATCATCCTAAGAATCAGTAGGAGCCTATCATGGAATTTGAAGAAAAAACGCTTAGCCGAAAAGAAATCTATCAAGGACCAATATTTAAACTAGTCCAAGATCAGGTTGAATTACCAGAAGGTAAAGGAACTGCCCAACGGGATTTGATTTTCCACAATGGGGCTGTCTGTGTTTTAGCCGTAACGGATAAACAAAAACTCATCTTGGTCAAGCAGTATCGCAAAGCTATCGAGGCTGTCTCTTACGAAATTCCAGCCGGAAAGTTGGAAGTAGGAGAAAATGCAGATCCTGTCGCAGCAGCCCTTCGTGAATTAGAGGAAGAAACAACCTATACAGGAAAGTTAGAACTCTTGTACGATTTTTACTCAGCAATTGGCTTTTGTAATGAAAAATTAAAACTATACCGAGCAAGTGATTTGAAAAAGGTGGAAAATCCGCGTCCGCAGGATGAGGATGAAACCTTGGAAGTTCTTGAAGTAAGCTTAGAGGAAGCCAAGGAATTGATCCAATCAGGTCATATCTGTGATGCCAAGACAATTATGGCTGTTCAGTATTGGGAATTGCACAAAAAATAGAGGAGGTCAGTATGGGTAAACCTTTATTAACGGATGAAATGATTGAAAGAGCTAATAGAGGCGAAAAAATTTCGGGTCCCCCTTTGCTAGATGATGAGGAGACTAAGATTTTACCAACCTCTTCTTCCCGTTTTGGTTATGCCAATCCTAAGGATCATGGTTTTAGCCAGGAAACCTTGAAGATTCAGGTCGAACCGTCTATTCATAAAAGCCGTCGCATTGAAAATACCAAGAGAAATGTCTTCAATTCTAAACTGAATAAAATCTTATTTGCTGTCATCTTTCTCTTGATTTTGCTTGTCTTAGCAATGAAACTTTTGTAATAGAAAAGGAATTGAAATGAAAATAGGAATTATTGCGGCTATGCCAGAAGAACTAGCGTATCTGGTCCAGCATCTAGAAAATGCCCAGAAGCAAGTTGTTTTAGACAATACCTATCACACAGGAACCATTGCCTCTCATGAAGTCGTTCTTGTAGAAAGTGGAATTGGTAAGGTCATGTCTGCTATGAGTGTGGCGGTTTTGGCTGATCATTTCCAAGTGGATGTTCTAATTAATACGGGATCAGCTGGGGCAGTAGCAGAAGGTATTGCTGTTGGAGATGTCGTGATTGCTGACAAATTAGCCTATCATGATGTGGATGTTACAGCTTTTGGCTATGCTTATGGACAAATGGCGCAACAACCACTTTATTTCGAATCGGATAAAACCTTTGTTGCCAAAATCCAAGAGAGTTTATCTCAATTGGACCAAAAATGGCATCTTGGATTGATTGCTACAGGAGATAGTTTTGTTGCAGGAAATGATAAGATAGAAGCGATTAAGTCTCATTTCCCAGATGTTTTGGCTGTTGAGATGGAGGGGGCAGCTATTGCTCAGGCAGCGCATGCTCTTAATCTTCCAGTCTTAGTCATCCGAGCTATGAGTGACAATGCAAATCATGAAGCAAACATCTCTTTTGATGAGTTTATTATCGAAGCTGGACGTCGCTCTGCCCAAGTCTTGTTAGCCTTTTTGAAGGCTTTAGATTAAGCGGAAATTTGACAGTTTTTCTAGCTTATGATAAGATTTAAGTAAAGAAAAGCTAGAAAACGTTTCAGAGGATATTATGAGTATTGAAATGACCGTCAGTGAGATTGCAGAGGTCTTAGGATTGTCTCGCCAAGCAATCAATAACCGTGTCAAAGAATTACCAGAAGAAGACACAGATAAAAATGACAAAGGGGTAACAGTCGTTACCAGAAGTGGCTTGATTAAGCTAGAAGAAATCTATAAAAAAACGATTTTTGAAGATGAGCCTGTCAGTGAAGATGTCAAGCAGCGTGAACTGATGGAGATTCTGGTTGATGAGAAGAATGCAGAAATTCTTCGTCTCTATGAACAATTAAAAGCCAAGGATCGTCAGTTATCAGAAAAAGACGAGCAGATGCGCATCAAAGACCGTCAGATTGCTGAGAAAGACAAACAACTCGATCAGCAGCAACAATTGACCCTTCAAGCCATGAAGGATCAAGAAAATCTTAAGCTAGAGCTGGACCAAGCAAAAGAAGAAGTCCAATCAACTAAGAAAGGCTTTTTTGCTCGTTTATTTGGAGGATAATCAAGGAGCTGTTTAGGTTAAATGCTAACCTGATGGCTTCTTTTATTTCTAATCTAAATAGTATAGTTGCTCAAGTAATACTCAATGAAAATCAAAGAGCAAACTAGGAAGCTAGCCGCAGGCTGCTCAAAACACTGTTTTGAGGTTGTGGATAGAACTGACGAAGTCAGTAACATATACCTACGGCAAGGCGACGTTGACGTGGTTTGAATTTGATTTTCGAAGAGTATAAAATAACAGTAGAGGAGAGGTATAGAATGGAACGATTAGAAGAGTACATTGCTTTCGATTTAGAATTTAATCAGCACGAGGGACAAACACACTTGATTCAAGTATCGGCAGTGCATTTTAGAGATGGTCAGGAAATAGATGCCTATGATTCTTATGTTCATACCAGTGTACCTCTAAAAAGTTTTATCAATGGTTTGACTGGGATTACAGCCGAGACCTTAAAAGATGCTCCTCCAGTGGAGAAAGTTATAAAAGATTTCCAAGAGTTTGTGGGTTCTTTACACATGGTTGGCTACAATGCTGCTAAAAGTGATTTGCCTATTCTAGCAGAGCATGGTTTAGACTACAGCCTGCAATATAAGGTGGATTTGTATGATGAAGCTTTTGAACGTCGGAGTTCGGATTTACATGGTATTGCCAATCTCAAATTGCAAACCGTTGCCTCCTTTCTTGGATTTCAAGGTCAGTCTCATAATAGCTTAGAGGATGCACGGATGACAGCGCGTGTTTACGAGTCCTTTCTAGAGTCGGATCAAGCTAGAGAATTGTTAGGGGCAGAAAGTAGCCTCTCGAATAATCCTTTTGGAGGCTTGGACTTGTCTCAATTATTTGACTAGGAGTACCTATGAAACCTGAAAAACCTAAAAATCTAGGTTTTAAGCAGATATACTTTAATCTAGATAAAATTCTCTTTCTCTTTTTCTTGACTTTCATGATGATTGAGTTTGTCTGGTTACCATCAAATTCTTGGATTGCTGGACTTTTGCTCCGTCAGACAGGCTATCTCTTTCTTTCTTACAATAATATTTTTGCAATTATAACGGGTTCACCCTTTATTAGTCTTGCTTTATTTGTTCTGGTAATTGTTAATTTATTGGTCGCCTATTACCAGATAGGACTTCTCTTTATTGGTGCTCGGCATTTATTATGTCATGAAAAGAGAACCTTGCTAGAGTACAGTCGCAAGGTCTTTCACCAAAGTTTCTTGTTTATGAAGCAAGTCACGCTTGCAAAGATAGCCTTTATCTTCTTTTATGTCATGATGCTCTTTCCATTGATTCGAAAGATTTTAAAGATTTATTACCTCAATAAAATTGTCATTCCGGACTTTATCGTTGATTATGTGGAAGACAAGTATTGGCTAGTAGGTATAGTGGTTACTATTCTGGCTTTACTGCTATTTTACATTTCAGTACGGTTGATGTTTGCCCTACCTCAGCTTTTATTTGAAAAGAAAACAGTCAAAGAAGCTGTCAGATACAGTCTAGAGAAGACAAGAAAGCACTCCTGGTTTTATACTTGGAACTTGCTTTGGATTGTCGTCAAAACCTACCTATTTTTCATTCTTCTGTTGATTCCAATCTTGGCAAGTCAGGCACTGATGGATGGTTTGACCCATAAGGAATCTCTTGTGATGGGAATTATTAACTTTGTCTTGATTAAGAATTTCCACTATATGGCCTTGACTTATTTTCTCATTAAGTTTGTTTCCTTCTTAACAGGAGAAGAATTAGAAATCACACCGAGGAGAAAGAAAGACCACTGGATGAGATGGGGAGTGATGGGCTGTGCTGGTATCTTTTTCGCTCTCGAGGGTTATGTTTATTTAGAAGCTCCAGTTGCCAATAAACCTTTGATTATCTCTCACAGGGGAGTATCTAATAAGAATGGTGTGCAGAATACAGTTCAATCTTTAGAAAAGACAGCCCAACTAAGTCCAGACTTTGTTGAGACAGATGTTCAGGAAACGAAAGATGGCCAGTTTGTCATGATGCATGATGCCAATATCAAGAATCTGACAGGAGTTAATGCCAATCCTCAAGATCTCACTTTGGAAGAATTAACTAAACTCGATATTTCAGAAAATGGTTATCATAGCAAAGTGTCTAGTTTTGATGACTACCTCAATAAAGCCAATGAATTGCATCAAAAACTCCTTATTGAGATTAAGACCAGTCGAAAAGATAGCCCTGATATGATGAAACGCTTTATGGAAAAATATGGAACGGTTCTTAAGCAGAATGGTCACCAAATGCAATCCTTGGACTACCATGTGATTGATCAGGTTTTAGCCTACGATTCTCAAATTCCAATCTATTTCATCCTACCTTATAATAGTATTTTTCCAAGAACCAAGGCTACAGGTTATACCATGGAGTATTCAACTTTAGATGAAAATTTTGTCAACAAGCTTTGGAATACCGATCAGAAATTGTACGTTTGGACCATCAATAGTTCAGAGTCCTTTGATAAATCAGTTCATTTGGGAGCAGATGGAATGATAACAGATGACTTGGAAATGATTCAAGATCAGGTTACTATTGCCCAAGAAGACCCAGAGTATACTGATTTGCTTTTCAAACAGGCTATGGAATTCTTTAATTTTTAGTAAGCAAAAAGAGCCTGATACAAAATAGTTCTCAACCACAAAAAAGCAACGGCAAATACGTTGCTTTTTTGGAGATAAGGGACTATTGTCCTAGGCTCAGTCTTGAGATAAGGTCCTTAGAAACTCGTATTCTGAGGATTTTATTTTAAATCAGAGGTTGGCTCTCGCCAACCTTATTTGATATAGAGTTCTTGATTTTTTAGGACAATTTCACGGACACTTGTAAACTTCTTAAGTTTTTTGATTTCTTCTGGATGAGTGACGAGAGTAATAACATAACCTTCCTTGCCCATACGGCCAGTACGTCCAGCACGGTGAGTGTAGGTTTCGATATCTCTTGGGACATCAAAGTTTACGACGCATTCTAGACTATCGATATCAATTCCACGTGCCAGAAGGTCTGTTGCGAGAAGTAGGGTTAGTTGCTTGTCTTTAAACTTTTCTAAGATAACTTTTCTAAATTTAACATTGACATCACTAGCGAGGGAAACAGCCAAGATATCCCGATACTGTAATTTTTCCTCTGCGCTTCCAAGGTCTGATAGGCTGTTAAAGAAGACCAGACCGCGGAAATCCTCCACATGAGCCAGTTTTCGTAGCATATCCACTCTGTGACGTTGATCTACCTGCATGTAGAAGTGTTGGATGTTGTCCAATTTTTGGTCAGAAAGATCAATGGTACGTGTGTTAGGCGCAATTTTTTCTTTGTTAAACTTGGTCGTCGCACTCATATAGACAAGTTGGTGGTCACGAGGTGCATAGTGAGTAATTTTCTCGACAAAGTGTATCTGAGAATCATCGAGCAATTGGTCAAATTCATCTAGAATGATGGTTTCCACATTCATCATCTTGATTTTTTTTAATTTAATGAGTTCAAAGATACGGCCAGGAGTTCCAATCAGAATTTCTGGTCCTTTTTTTAGACGTTCAATCTGGCGTTTCTGACTCGAACCTGATAAGAAGAGTTGGGCAGTCAAGCCGATAGCTTCTGACCACGTTTTACATACGTCAAAAATCTGTCCAGCAAGCTCCGTATTTGGTGCTAGAATCAAGAGTTGCTGCGCTTTTTTCTTTTGTAGTCTGAGAAGACTTGGTAGAAGGTAAGCTAGGGTCTTACCAGTTCCTGTTGGGCTCACTCCTAGGAGGTTTTCTCCAGCAAGAAGGGGCTCAAATAGTTGGGTTTGAATGGGAGTGAATTCTTGGAAACCGAGTTGGTCACTTAGTTCTTGCCATTCAGTTGGTAGTTTGTTTTTCATTTTTCTGCCTCAAATCTAATGCCAGCAGTCTGGCGCATAGTATATAGTAGCTTATGAACTGAACTTGCATCTTCCAGCCAAGTTTGGTAGAGATTCAGATCTGGTTGCTGGATCATGTGTGCAAATGCAGCGACTTCCTCAGTCATCGTATGAGGAGCCTGTTGGATAGGGAGCTGGACTTGATTTCCTTGGTGGTCTGTAAAAATAGCTGAGCGGATATGCTCGATGGTGTTGAGGGTCAAGGTTCCATCTGTCGTATAAATTTCGCAAGGAAGATTGGAAGTGATGTTTTTCCCAGCTTTTATATGAATTTGAAAGTCAGGGTATAAGAGGATTCCGTCTCCATTCAGGTCCATGCTATTGTCAAGTTGTTGAGCCTGATAGGTCGCGTCTTGAGCTTTTCCAAAGAGACGAACGGCAGCGTAGAGAGGATAGATCCCCAAATCCATAAGCGCTCCACCAGCAAAACGGTCTGAAAAGACATTTGGTGTCTGTTCAGCTAACAAGTCCGGCATTTTGGAAGAATACTTGGCATAGTTGAAATCTGCCCCTAAAATTTGCTTGTCTGCTAAAAAGTTTTTGATAGTAGTAAAAGCTTCTTCGTGGTAATTACGAGCTGCTTCGAAGATAAAACAGTGATTTTTCTCAGCTGTTTGAACCAAATCCAGCCATTCTTGTGGTTGAGTGACAGCTGGCTTTTCAAGAATGACGTGTTTTCCAGCAGATAATGCAACTTTTGCCTGAGCAAAATGCAAGGAGTTTGGACTAGCAATATAGACAACATCAAAGGAGCTCTTGAAGAAGTCCTCTAATTGATCAAAGAGTTGGATATCTTGATAGCGAGAAGCAAAGGTTGCCGCAGTTTCTAGTTTTCTAGAATAGACTGCGACCAGCTGGTATTCTCCACTGATATGGGCTGCTTCTATGAAGTGGTGACTGATAGCCCCTGTTCCGATGACACCTAATTTAAGCATAGTTACTCCTTTTCCAATTTCAAATCCTTCTTTCATTATAACATAGATAGACAGGACTATCCAACAGAGGGGAAAAAATTTCAAATAAGCTACTAGGTCTTTTCCAAAGAAAGTGGTACAATAATGAGATGAGTAAATGAAATGGGAGGGAAAATGAGGTTATTACCTATAAGAAAAATATCACGTCAGTCTAAGAGGCTAGCGCTTTTTTTGACGTTTTGTGCAGGATATGTAGATGCCTATACGTTTATTGTGCGAGGGAATACTCTTGTAGCTGGACAAACTGGGAATGTCGTCTTTCTTTCAGTAGGACTTATTCAACATAATGTGTCAGATGCGAGTGCGAAAGTAATGACCTTGTTAGCTTTTATGATGGGGGTCTTTCTATTAACAATTTATAAGGAAAAATTGAGAATTGTGAAAAAACCGATTCTGTCATTGATTCCTTTGGCAATCTTATCAATCATTATTGGTTTTGTGCCGCAAACTGTAGATAATATCTATCTAGTACCGCCCTTGGCCTTCTGTATGGGGTTGGTGACAACTGCTTTTGGAGAAGTGTCGGGTATTGCCTATAATAACGCTTTTATGACAGGGAATATCAAACGGACCATGCTAGCTTTTGGAGATTATTTTAGGACCAAGCACACACCATTTTTACGTGAAGGATTCATATTTGTTAGCCTGCTTAGTAGTTTTGTCCTTGGCGTTGTCTTTTCAGCCTATTTGACGATTTTCTATCATGAAAAGACCATTCTTGGTGTTCCTATTATGATGAGCATCTTTTACCTCAGCATGCTTTTTTCCTCTTGGCGAAAAAAAGTAAAAGAAAAAGCTTCATTTTAGGTGTTATTACTTGTAAGAAAATAGGAGATATGCTATACTTGAAGAGTTGACTATGCACGTTCCTGTGCAACCGCACGAACATCGTTGCTTGATTATTCAAGTTTAAGTGGTTTGTCCCACGATGCTAGGCGAGTCTTCACAAAAAAATCGGGGAAACCCATAAAAATCATAGGAGGTGCATAATGAGCACATACGCAATTATCAAAACTGGCGGAAAACAAGTTAAAGTTGAAGTTGGTCAAGCAGTTTACGTTGAAAAATTGAACGTTGAAGCTGGTCAAGAAGTTACTTTTAACGAAGTTGTTCTTGTTGGTGGTGAAAACACTGTTGTCGGAACTCCACTTGTTGCTGGAGCTACTGTAGTTGGAACTGTTGAAAAACAAGGAAAACAAAAGAAAGTTGTTACTTACAAGTACAAACCTAAAAAAGGTAGCCACCGTAAACAAGGTCACCGTCAACCATATACAAAAGTTGTCATCAACGCAATTAACGCTTAATTTTAAGGAGAACACATGATACAAGCAGTCTTTGAGAGAGCCGAAGATGGCGAGCTGAGGAGTGCGGAAATTACTGGACACGCCGAGAGTGGCGAATACGGCTTTGATGTCGTGTGTGCATCGGTTTCTACGCTTGCCATTAACTTTATCAATTCTATTGAGAAATTTGCAGGCTATGAACCAATCCTAGAATTAAACGAAGATGAAGGTGGCTATCTGATGGTTGAAATACCAAAAGATCTTCCTTCACACCAGAGAGAAATGACCCAGTTATTCTTTGAATCATTTTTCTTAGGTATGGCAAACTTATCGGAGAACTCTTCTGAGTTCGTCCAAACCAGAGTTATCACAGAAAACTAACACGGAGGAAAACATTATGTTAAAAATGACTCTTAACAACTTGCAACTTTTCGCCCACAAAAAAGGTGGAGGTTCTACATCAAACGGACGTGATTCACAAGCGAAACGTCTTGGAGCTAAAGCAGCTGACGGACAAACTGTAACAGGTGGATCAATCCTTTACCGTCAACGTGGTACACACATCTATCCAGGTGTAAACGTTGGACGTGGTGGAGACGATACTTTGTTCGCTAAAGTTGAAGGCGTAGTACGCTTTGAACGTAAAGGACGCGATAAAAAACAAGTTTCTGTTTACCCAATCGCTAAATAAAAAGGTCCAGTGAACCTTTTTATCCCGAGCCTTGAAATGTAAAGGCGAGGAAGCTAGAAGTAGCATTAAATAAGGCTTTCCGAGTTTTCGGAGAGCCTATTTTTTGTTTTGATACCCATGATTTGTTCGTTCTTAGAGTAGATGCATTTTATGATTGAGATTATTTTTCTTCGATGGAAAACTTCTAAAATATGGTATAATGAAAAGATAAAGAAGTTGGGGGTAGAAGATGAACATTCAACAATTACGCTATGTTGTTGCCATTGCCAATAGTGGTACTTTCCGTGAAGCTGCTGAAAAGATGTATGTTAGTCAGCCGAGTCTGTCCATTTCTGTTCGTGATTTGGAAAAAGAGTTGGGTTTTAAGATTTTCCGTCGGACCAGCTCAGGGACTTTCTTGACTCGTCGTGGTATGGAATTCTATGAAAAAGCGCAAGAATTGGTTAAAGGATTTGATATTTTTCAAAATCAGTATGCTAATCCTGAAGAAGAAAAAGATGAATTTTCCATTGCCAGTCAGCACTATGACTTCTTGCCACCAACCATTACGGCCTTTTCAGAGCGCTATCCTGACTATAAGAACTTTCGTATTTTTGAATCAACTACTGTTCAAATCTTAGACGAAGTAGCGCAAGGGCACAGTGAGATTGGGATTATCTACCTCAACAATCAAAATAAAAAAGGGATCATGCAACGGATTGAAAAGCTAGGTCTGGAGGTCATTGAATTGATTCCCTTTCATACCCATATTTATCTTCGTGAAGGGCATCCTTTAGCCCAGAAAGAGGAATTGGTCATGGAGGATTTAGCTGATTTACCAACGGTTCGTTTTACTCAAGAGAAAGACGAGTACCTTTATTATTCAGAGAATTTTGTCGATACCAGTGCTAGTTCACAGATGTTTAATGTGACAGACCGTGCTACCTTGAATGGTATTTTAGAGCGGACGGACGCTTATGCGACAGGTTCTGGATTTTTAGATAGTGATAGTGTTAATGGTATCACAGTTATTCGTCTCAAGGATAACCTAGATAATCGCATGGTTTATGTTAAACGTGAAGAAGTGGAGCTGAGTCAAGCTGGGACTTTCTTTGTAGAAGTCATGCAAGAATATTTTAATCAGAAGAGGAAATCATGAAAAAAAGAGGAATAGTGGCAGTCATTGTACTGCTTTTGATTGGGCTTGATCAGTTGGTAAAATCCTATATCGTCCAGCAAATTCCATTGGGTGAAGTACGATCTTGGATTCCCAATTTCGTTAGCTTGACCTACCTGCAAAATCGAGGGGCAGCCTTTTCTATCTTACAAGATCAGCAGTTGTTATTCGCTGTCATTACTCTGGTTGTCGTGGTTGGTGCCATTTGGTATTTACATAAACATATGGAGGACTCACTCTGGATGGTCTTGGGTTTGACCTTGATTATTGCAGGTGGTCTTGGAAACTTTATTGACAGGATCAGTCAGGGCTTTGTTGTGGATATGTTTCATGTGGACTTTATCAATTTTGCAATTTTCAATGTGGCAGATAGCTATCTGACTGTTGGAGTGATTATTTTATTGATTGCGATGTTAAAAGAGGAAATAAATGGAAATTAAAATTGAAACTGGTGGCCTGCGTTTGGATAAGGCTTTGTCGGATTTGACAGAATTATCACGCAGTCTCGCGAATGAACAAATCAAATCAGGTCAGGTCTTGGTCAATGGCCAAGTCAAGAAAGCTAAATACACTGTCCAAGAGGGCGATATCGTCACTTACCATGTGCCAGAACCAGAGGTTTTAGAGTATGTGCCTGAGAATCTTCCGCTAGATATCATCTACCAAGATGAGGATGTGGCCGTCGTTAACAAGCCTCAAGGAATGGTTGTGCATCCGAGTGCTGGTCATACTAGTGGAACTCTGGTAAATGCCCTTATGTACCATATTAAGGATTTATCGGGTATCAATGGGGTTCTGCGTCCAGGAATTGTTCATCGTATTGATAAGGATACGTCAGGCCTTCTCATGATTGCTAAAAACGATGAGGCGCATCTAGCACTTGCTCAAGAACTCAAGGATAAAAAGTCTCTTCGCAAATATTGGGCGATTGTTCATGGAAATCTGCCTAATGATCGTGGTGTCATTGAAGCTCCGATTGGCCGTAGTGAAAAAGACCGTAAGAAACAGGCTGTGACTGCTAAAGGGAAGCCTGCAGTGACACGTTTCCACGTTTTGGAACGCTTTGGTGATTATAGTTTAGTGGAGCTGCAGTTGGAAACAGGCCGCACCCATCAAATCCGTGTTCACATGGCTTATATTGGTCATCCAGTCGCTGGTGATGAAGTCTATGGTCCTCGCAAGACTTTGAAAGGACATGGACAATTTCTTCATGCCAAGACTCTAGGATTTACGCATCCACGAACAGGTGAGATCTTGGAATTTACAGCAGATATCCCAGAGATTTTTAAGGAAACCTTGGAGAGATTGAGAAAGAATTAGATTTGATAAAAGGTTGAGATGGCTTGTCTCGACCTTTTTCCTATCAACTCTTTTCTATTTCCTGCCATTCATGTTATAATGGATAAATATGAAGAATCGGAGTGAGACTATGAAATTCAAACGGATTGTCTTTAAGGTGGGGACTTCTTCTCTGACGAATGAGGATGGAAGTTTATCACGTAGTAAAGTAAAAGCTATTACCCAACAGTTGGCTATGCTGCACGAAGCTGGTCATGAGTTGATTTTGGTGTCGTCGGGTG
Source organism: Streptococcus pseudopneumoniae (assembly GCF_001072665.1). Lineage (GTDB taxonomy): Bacteria > Bacillota > Bacilli > Lactobacillales > Streptococcaceae > Streptococcus > Streptococcus pseudopneumoniae_S. The sequence goes on from NZ_JVJI01000058.1 coordinate 35,061, forward strand.
CCATTGCTGCTGGTTTTGGAGCCTTAGGATTTAAAAAGCGTCCGACTAAGATTGCTGATAAACAGGCCTCAGCAGCGGTAGGACAAGGGCTTTTGTTGGAAGAATACACGACCAACCTTCTCTTGCGCCAAATCGTTTCTGCACAAATCTTGCTGACCCAGGATGACTTTGTGGATAAGCGCCGTTATAAAAATGCCCATCAGGCTTTGTCAGTTTTACTTAGCCGTGGCGCGATTCCTATCATCAATGAGAATGACAGTGTCGTTATTGATGAGCTCAAGGTTGGGGACAATGACACTCTTAGTGCCCAGGTAGCGGCCATGGTCCAAGCAGACCTTTTAGTCCTCTTGACAGATGTGGACGGTCTCTATACTGGAAATCCTAATTCAGATCCAAAAGCCAAACGCTTGGAGAAAATCGAGACCATCAATCGTGAGATTATTGATATGGCTGGTGGAGCTGGCTCGTCAAATGGAACTGGGGGCATGCTAACCAAAATCAAGGCTGCAACTATTGCGACAGAATCAGGAGTTCCTGTTTATATCTGCTCATCCTTGAAGGCAGATGCTATGATTGAGGCGGCTGAGGAGACCAAGGATGGTTCTTACTTTGTTGCGCAAGAGAAAGGACTTCGTACCCAGAAACAATGGCTTGCATTCTATGCTCAGAGTCAGGGTTCTATTTGGGTTGATAAAGGGGCTGCAGAAGCTCTCTCCCAACATGGAAAGAGTCTTCTCTTATCTGGTGTAGTTGACGCAGAAGGGGCCTTTTCTTACGGTGATATTGTGACAGTATTTGACAAGGAAAGTGGAAAATCACTTGGAAAAGGACGCGTGCAATTTGGAGCATCTGCTTTGGAGGATATGTTGCGTTCTCAAAAAGCCAAAGGTGTCTTGATTCACCGTGACGATTGGATTTCCATTACTCCTGAAATCCAACTACTCTTTACAGAATTTTAGAGGTAAATTATGGTAAGTACACAAGAACAATTTGAACAGGTACAGGCTGTTAAAAAATCGATTAACACAGCTAGTGAAGAGGTGAAAAACCAAGCCTTGCTCGCCATGGCTGATCACTTATTAGCAGCTACTGAGGAAATTTTAGCAGCCAATGCCCTTGATATGGAAGCTGCTAAGGGTAAAATCTCAGATGTGATGCTGGATCGTCTTTATTTGGATGCAAGTCGTATAGAAGCAATGGCAACCGGGATTCGTGAAGTGGTTGCTTTACCAGATCCAATCGGTGAAGTTTTGGAAACAAGTCAGCTTGAAAATGGCTTGGTTATCACCAAGAAACGTGTAGCTATGGGAGTTATTGGTATAATCTATGAAAGCCGTCCAAATGTGACGTCTGATGCGGCTGCTTTGGCTCTTAAAAGTGGAAATGCAGTTGTTCTTCGTAGTGGTAAGGATGCCTATCAAACGGCCCATGCCATTGTCACAGCCTTGAAGAAGGGTTTGGAGACAACGACCATTCATCCAGATGTGATTCAACTAGTGGAAGATACCAGCCGTGAAAGTAGCTATGCTATGATGAAGGCCAAGGGCTATCTAGACCTGCTCATTCCTCGTGGAGGGGCTGGTTTGATCAATGCAGTGGTTGAAAATGCTATTGTACCAGTTATCGAGACAGGAACTGGGATTGTCCATGTTTATGTCGATAAGGACGCAGATGAGGACAAGGCACTGTCTATCATCAACAATGCCAAAACTAGTCGTCCTTCTGTCTGCAATGCCATGGAGGTTCTACTTGTTCATGAAGACAAAGCAGCAAGCTTCCTTCCTCGCTTGGAGCAAGTTCTAGTTGCAGAGCGCAAGGAAGCTGGACTGGAGCCAATTCAATTCCGTGTAGATAGCACAGCAAGTCAGTTTGTTTCAGGTCGAGTAGCTGAGGCCCAAGACTTTGACACCGAGTTTTTAGACTATGTACTAGCTGTTAAGGTTGTGAGCAGTTTAGAAGAAGCAGTTGCTCATATTGAAACCCACAGTACCCATCATTCGGATGCCATTGTGACGGAGAATGCTGAAGTTGCAGCTTACTTTACAGATCAAGTAGACTCTGCAGCAGTCTATGTCAATGCCTCAACGCGTTTCACAGATGGTGGCCAATTTGGTCTGGGTTGTGAAATGGGAATTTCTACTCAAAAACTGCACGCGCGTGGTCCAATGGGCTTGAAAGAATTGACCAGCTACAAGTATGTGGTTACTGGTGACGGACAGATAAGGGAGTAAAAAATGAAGATTGGATTTATTGGTTTGGGAAATATGGGAGCTAGCTTGGCCAAGGCTGTTTTGCAGGCCAAGACGGGTGCTGACCTTCTCCTTGCCAATCGCAGTCAAGCCAAGGTGGATGCTTTCATTGCCGACTTTGGCGGTCAAGCTTCTAGCAATGAAGAAATCTTTGCAGAAGCAGATGTGATTTTTCTAGGTGTTAAGCCAGCTCAGTTCTCAGACTTGCTTTCTCAATATCAGACCATTCTTGAAAAACGAGGGAGTCTTCTTTTGATTTCGATGGCAGCTGGATTGACTTTGGAAAAACTCGCTAATCTTCTGCCAAGTCAACACCGAATTATTCGTATGATGCCGAATACCCCTGCTTCTATCGGGCAAGGAGTGATTAGTTATGCCTTGTCTCCTAATTGCAGGGCTGAGGACAGTGAGCTATTTTGTCAGCTTTTAAGCAAGGCTGGCCTCTTGGTTGAACTTGGGGAAGGCTTAATCGACGCGGCGACAGGTCTTGCAGGTTGTGGGCCGGCCTTTGTCTATCTCTTTATTGAGGCCTTGGCAGATGCAGGTGTTCAGACTGGATTGCCACGAGAGACAGCATTGAAAATGGCGGCTCAAACAGTGGTAGGAGCTGGGCAATTGGTCCTAGAAAGCCAAGAGCATCCTGGAGTCTTGAAAGACCAAGTTTGTAGCCCAGGAGGTTCGACTATCGCTGGTGTAGCAAGCTTAGAAGCGCATGCTTTTCGAGGAACAGTCATGGATGCAGTTCATCAATCCTACAAACGAACACAAGAATTAGGTAAATAAGAGGTAGTTTTATCTGCCTCTTTTATGGTGGTTGAAATGAGAAGACAAAAAAGATTGCCACAAACCCCCATTTTTTTGATAGAATAGAAGTAGTAAAAAAGAAATGAGTTAGACATGTCAAAAGGATTTTTAGTCTCTCTTGAGGGACCAGAGGGAGCAGGAAAGACCAGTGTTTTAGAGACTCTGCTACCAATTTTAGAGGAAAAAGGAGTAGAGGTGCTGACGACCCGTGAACCAGGAGGTGTCTTGATAGGAGAGAAGATTCGGGAAGTAATTTTGGATCCAAGTCATACTCAGATGGATGCGAAGACAGAGTTGCTTCTTTATATTGCTAGTCGCAGACAGCACTTGGTGGAAAAAGTTCTTCCAGCACTTGAAGCTGGCAAGTTGGTCATTATGGACCGCTTCATCGATAGTTCTCTTGCATATCAGGGATTTGGTCGTGGCTTGGATATTGACGCCATTGACTGGCTTAACCAGTTTGCGACAGATGGCCTTAAACCCGATTTGACACTCTATTTTGACATCGAGGTGGAAGAAGGACTAGCTCGCATTGCTGCTAATAGCAATCGTGAGGTCAATCGTTTGGACTTGGAAGGATTGGACTTGCATAAAAAAGTCCGTCAAGGTTACCTTTCTCTTCTGGACAAAGAAGGAAGTCGTATTGTCAAGATTGATGCTAGTTTTCCTTTGGAGCAAGTTGTGGAAACTACCAAGGCTGTCTTGTTTGATAGAATGGGATTAGCTAAATGAAACAAGATCAACTAAAGGCCTGGCAACCAGATCAGTTTAACCGCTTTGTCCGTATCCTAGAACAAGACCAGCTCAATCATGCCTACCTCTTTTCAGGTTTCTTTGAAAGTTTGGAAATGGCGCAATTTTTAGCTAAGAGCCTCTTTTGTACAGATAAAGTAGGTGTTTTACCATGTGAGAAATGCCGAAATTGTAAGCTGATTGAACAGGGAGAATTTCCCGATGTCACCTTGATTAAACCAGTTAATCAGGTCATTAAGACAGAACGCATTCGAGAATTAGTGGGTCAGTTTTCCCAAGCAGGGATTGAAAGCCAGCAACAGGTTTTTATTATTGAGCAAGCTGAGAAGATGCATCCTAACGCAGCTAATTCTCTGCTCAAGGTCATCGAAGAACCCCAGAGTGAGGTTTATATTTTCTTCTTGACCAGAGATGAGGAGAAGATTTTACCGACAATTCGAAGTCGGACCCAGATTTTCCACTTTAAAAAACAAGAAGAGAAGCTGATATTGCTCTTAGAACAAATGGGACTGGTTAAGAAAAAAGCGACTCTTTTAGCCCAGTTTAGTCAATCGCGAGCTGAAGCAGAGAAGTTAGCCAATCAGGCAAGTTTTTGGACCTTGGTTGATGAAAGTGAACGCCTGCTGACTTGGTTAGTGGCTAAGAAAAAAGAAAGTTATTTGCAAGTTGCCAAACTAGCTAGCTTGGCAGATGATAAGGAAAAACAAGATCAGGTTTTACGGATTCTTGAAGTTCTCTGTGGACAAGATATCCTACAAGCAAGAGTAAGAGTGATTCTACAAGATTTGCTAGAAGCTAGAAAAATGTGGCAAGCTAATGTCAGCTTTCAAAATGTCATGGAATATCTGGTCTTGAAAGAAATATAAACTCAAAAATGAACGATAAAGAAAGGAAAGGGCTGTTTTATGGACAAAAAAGAATTATTTGACGCGCTGGATGATTTTTCCCAACAGTTATTGGTAACCTTGGCCGATGTTGAAGCCATCAAGAAAAATCTCAAGAGCCTGGTAGAGGAAAATACAGCTCTTCGTTTGGAAAATAGTAAGTTACGAGAACGCTTGGGTGAGGTGGAAGCAGATGCTCCCGTCAAGGCTAAGCATGTTCGTGAAAGTGTCCGTCGCATTTACCGTGATGGATTTCACGTTTGTAATGATTTTTATGGACAACGTCGAGAGCAGGACGAGGAATGTATGTTCTGTGACGAGTTGTTATACAGGGAGTAGGCATGCAGATTCAAAAAAGTTTTAAGGGGCAGTCTCCCTATGGCAAGCTGTACCTAGTGGCAACGCCGATTGGCAATTTAGATGATATGACCTTTCGAGCTATCCAGACCTTGAAAGAAGTGGACTGGATTGCTGCTGAGGACACGCGCAATACAGGCCTATTGCTCAAGCATTTTGACATTTCTACCAAGCAAATCAGTTTTCATGAGCACAATGCCAAGGAAAAGATTCCTGATTTGATTGATTTCCTGAAAGCAGGGCAAAGTATTGCTCAGGTATCCGACGCGGGTCTACCTAGCATCTCAGACCCTGGTCATGATTTGGTTAAGGTAGCCATTGAGGAAGAAATTGCGGTTGTGACTGTTCCAGGTGCCTCTGCAGGAATTTCTGCCTTGATTGCCAGTGGTTTAGCGCCACAGCCACATATCTTTTACGGCTTTTTACCGAGAAAATCAGGCCAGCAAAAGCAATTTTTCGACTCAAAAAAAGATTATCCTGAAACTCAGATTTTCTATGAATCGCCTCATCGTGTAGCAGATACGTTGGAAAATATGCTAGAAGTCTACGGTGACCGCTCGGTGGCCTTGGTTAGAGAATTGACCAAAATCTATGAAGAATACCAAAGAGGTACCATTTTAGAGTTATTAGAAAGCATAGCTGAAACGCCACTTAAGGGAGAATGCCTTCTCATCGTTGAAGGTGCCAGTCAGGATGTGGAAGAAAAAGACGAGGAAGACTTGTTCGTAGAAATTCAAACCCGTATCCAGCAAGGTATGAAGAAAAACCAAGCTATTAAGGAAGTTGCTAAGATTTACCAGTGGAATAAAAGCCAGCTCTACGCAGCCTACCATGACTGGGAAGAACAACAATAAAGGGAGACAGGATTTAATAATTCTGTCTGTTTCTGTTTAACTTAATTAGTGATGATAATATTCGGAGTCTAAATCATAGAATTGATTGAGTAGTGAATAAATAAAAACAATGTTCATTCAGTTTACGTTGAATATATATAATGTACTCTATTAGAATTATTTTTAAGTACGCAGTATGGTATAATTATATATGAGAAAATAGTGTGGAGTTTATCAGTTGAAAAAATATAACATTGTAGATTTATTTTCAGGAGCAGGTGGTCTATCTTATGGATTCGAGATGGCTGGATTTAATGTTCTATTAGGAATTGATAATGACGAAAAAGCCTTAGAAACCTTTCAAAAAAATCATCAGAATTCAGAAATATTATGTGGAGATATTGCGAATATATCTTATGAGGAAGATATAAAACCAATAATTGGAGAACAAAAAATTGACATAATTGTAGGTGGTCCCCCTTGTCAGGGGATGTCGCTTTCTGGACCTAGAAAATTTGATGATCCAAGGAACAAACTTTATTTGTCTTATATTCGATTGGTTCGAGAAATAAAGCCAACTGCTTTTGTCATTGAAAATGTGATTGGGATTGTTAGTTTGTTTAAAGGGCAAATAAAAGATACTATCATAGAAGAATTTTCGAAAATGGGTTATAAGGTTCAGTTTAAAGTGTTGCTGGCCTCTGACTATGGAGTTCCTCAAAATAGAAAACGTGTTATTTTTGTGGGGACGAGGAATGATGGATTTGAATATCCTGAAGCATTGGGAACAATCATTACAACAGAGATGGCAATTTCTGATTTACCAACATTAGAAAATGAACTTGGCGAGATAGAAATGTCTTATGTTTCAGAACCACAAAATGATTATCAAAAACTAATGCGAAAACGTTCAAACGTGGTTTTGAACCACGTTGCAGCCAAGCATTCAGAAAAAGTGATAAGTACAATTGCCCTTGTCCCTGACGGTGGAAATTATAAAAATCTCCCAGAGGAATTACGAGAAACAAGAAAATTTAATGTCGCTTGGACACGATTTGCTAGTTGGAAGCCAGCTCCTACGATTGATACGGGGCATAGACATCATTTCCACTATAAGTATAATCGTGTGCCAACAGTGAGGGAATCTGCTCGTCTACAATCTTTTCCAGATGATTTTATCTTTTACGGAAGTAAAACACAGCAATTTAGACAAGTTGGTAATGCTGTTCCTCCTTTAATGGCTCAGCAGATTGCAAACAATTTACTGAAATATTTAAAAAATAACGAAGAATAACTATGTATCAAGTTCCAGAGAAATATTATTTTAGACTACATCACCCAAGACCTCGTTTTAAAAATGATGTCGAAAATGTACTTGTTTATATGGCAACGAATATTTCTTATTTGGGAATATTGCCTAAAAAGGAATTTAGTCAGCAACTAAATGACATTATCAAACAATATGCAGGAAATGCAGATAAAACAGAGAAAACAATCAATAACTGGCGAACAGAGATTTCTTCTTTGTTTGGAATGATGATTGAGAAAGAGGGCTTTGTCTATTCAGGAAATAGGGCTAAGGAATTGACTGAAGACCAAGACCTTATTCGCTTTTTTAAAACCTTTTTGTATAATTTTGAATATCCTGGTGGGCATCTAAAAGATAACGAGATTGTTAAACTTTGTCAAATCGGAGTTCAATTTAAGCCAGCTCAGTATCTACTGGAACTATTTACAGAAGCCTCACAAGCTGAAGAAAAAACTATTTACCTCACCGATGAAGAAGTCGCCCATTGTATCTTTAATGATTTGAGATGTACTCGTGATAGAGAGCCTGTTTTGGAAATATGGAATCGTATCAAAGAGAATAGAGCGTCTAAAGTAGCTTACGATACTAAAGGAGATGTTATTCGATATGCCAAAGATATTTTAGATTACATGGTTATAGCGAGTTTACTAACTGTTCAAGGTGGTAGGTATAAAATAAATTCTATGGAAGAGCAAGCAATAAATGACTTTTTGCAATCAGATGCTACCTTTGATGGCTATGCTCAATTTATTGGAAATGCTTCTACAACAATTGAAGATGTTCGAAATTTTAGAAGTGCTTGGTTCGAATATGTCAATCGTGATTTAGGAGATATTGATTTTAGGACAAACTTTAATCTCTACCTTCCAAGTGATATTGATTTTACTGAAGAGAAAACAGATATTATCGGACATCTAACTGAACACATCGAATACAGCGAGAAAATCTCTACCGCTGTTGTAGGGAGTTCGGGAGAAGCTATTGTTATCAATCATGAAAAACAAAAATTACGAGAACATGGGCAAGAACAGTTGCTCCATCTGGTGAATTTTATTCCAACACAGTTTGGTGTCGGCTACGATGTTCAATCTTTTGAGTGTGATGATTCTGAGCTGAGAAAGTATATTGAAGTCAAAACAACTGTCAGCAATGCTTCTATTACTTTTAATTCGTTTCATATCACACCGAACGAATGGCGAACTGCTAAATCTGTGCGTGATAGATACTATATTTATCGTTTGCAGATTTCTAAACATAGCAAAAAATTGTTTATTATCAAGAATTTGTATGAGTTAGTCAAAAATGAGAAGATGCTTCTGATTGAGAGAAAAGATGGATATGATGTCCGTTTTTCATCGTCAGTTGGCTTTGAGGAGAATTTAATTTGAAGAAACTAAAAATTGCCTCTCTTTTTAGTGGAGGAGGTGGAACGGATATTGGTTTTGCTGGTGGATTTGATTTTTTAGGTAAACATTATGCCGATAATCAAATTGAGATTGTCTATGCAAATGATATTGAAGACAGTGCCAATAAAATGTTTGAAAAGAATTTTGGTGTTACTCCAGACAATCGAAATATCCGAGAAATAAAATCAGATGAAATCCCATCTTTCGATATTTTAACGGGAGGTTTTCCTTGTCAATCATTTTCTGTCAGTGCTCAAAATCCGAAACGCTTAGGAATAAAAGACGAAAAAGGGACATTGTTTTTTGAGATGGTGCGAGTGTTAAAAGCTCATCAACCAAAAGCATTTTTTGCCGAAAATGTTAAGGGAATTTTGTCTGCAAACAATAAAGAAGCCTTTCCTCTAATTATTGAAGAGTTCGAAAAAGCTGGTTATAATGTTTCTTATAAACTTTGCGTAGCCACCAAATACGGCGTTCCGCAAAAGAGAGAGCGAGTGTTTATTGTTGGTATTCGAAAGGATTTGAATTTTACTTTTGAATTTCCTGAAGAGCCTATTCAAAATGTAGAAGATTATACACCACTAAAAGTAATTCTTCAGCAAGATATTGATGAAAAGTATTATTTTAGCGAGAGGGCTGTGCAAGGAATGCTAAATAGTAAATCTGGCAAAAAAATGAATAAAGGACGAGCACAAGACATTGAACAGCCGAGTAATACGGTTAGTTCTCATTTAGCAAAAGTATCCTTAAATAGCACTGACCCTGTTTTGTTAGAAAATGGACGTTACCGTCGCTATACTCCAAGAGAGGTTGCACGTATTCAGTCGTTTCCAGAAAACTATGAATTGCTTGGTTCAGAAGGTGCTCAATATAGAATGCTGGGGAATGCTATTCCACCAGTAATGATGTGGTATATTGCTGAAAAGTTAGTGTCAGATTTACGAAATAGTGATGTAATTGCAAAGCAACAGAAACTCGAAGAAAGTTTTGGTCAACTGGATTTGTTTGAAGCGAGTTGATATTTTAAATCTAGGGAACTTGATATGGAATTAAATTTTCAAGATAAGAGTTTTATAAAAGTATTTTTTAATAGTGACGGTTATGTATTAAATTTTTCTAACTCTACTTTTGCTAATTTTACTTTTAATTCAGTAGGAGTAAATATTCAAGAGAAATATGGAGGTTCAAAAGGGAAAGCTTTACAGGCTTTTGTAGATAACGAACCAGATGAACTGGTTTTAAAATTAGCTTTAGATTTACTTAGATATTATGAAGACCTTCCTGACTCATATTACGAGAAAACTGAAGAGAGGAACTCTCAGGCATTGAAATTGAAAGAGAGACTTTCGAAGTATGAAGTCTCACAAATGGCCTACTTAAATAATGTTGCTGAATCTTTATCTGACTATTTTGATAGCGACTATATAGATAAGCAAATGGGGATTATGAATGAAATGATTTCTCGCTCTCCAGCGGACGCTATTGGAAAAGCTAAGGAATTGTTGGAATCATGTTTTAAACATATTTTAGACCATGAAAAAATTGAGTATTCTAATTCTAATGATATTGCAACTTTGCAAAAGAAAGTCTTTAAATTTTTAAACTTGGATTCTAATGAAAATATTTCAGCAAAAAATAATCAAGATGTAAAGCTAGTTCTAAGTGGTTTGAATCAAATTATCAAGGGTATTAACAGTCTTAGAAATGATAAAGGTGATGGTCATGGTAAGGGAGCTAACTTTATAGAATTGCCACCAAGGTATGCTTCAGTTGTTGTAGGATCTGCATTAACGGTAGTGTCATTTGTTTGGGAAACATACCAAGATAAGCAAAAATAGTAAGGAGGAGGTTTAATGTCGAAAAATCAAGAAAAATTACACTTTCAACTTAAAAAATTTATAGTAAATGTAGGTTGGACTCATAAAATTCATGCGGTTAGAATGGACGAGTTAGAAAGCTATATTCGATGGTTTAGAATAGCAACAATAATCATTTCTGGAGTTGTCTCTTCTGGCTTAGTTGGAATACTTTGGTTTGATGAATATTGGATAAAGCTTGTTACAGCATTTTTATCATTAGTCACTACAATAATTTTTAGCATCACCAAGGAGTTTAACTTTGAGGAACGACTAGCTTTGGAGAGGAAATCTGTTGATGAGCTTTGGAATTTTAAAGTGTTAGCTGAAATTCTTTTATCTGAGGTGGTTTACAATGGAAAACCATCAAGTGAAATCCAAGAATCTTTCGAAGAATTAAAATTTCGAAGAGATGCTACTTATAGTCAACTTTCTAATGCTTCTCCCAAAAATGTATCCAAGGCTTCAAAACTAATAAAATCGAGAAAAGATAATGATTATGAGGAAGATTATAGATACTTTATTCCAAAAGAATTGATGGAAATTAAGGAGGAAGAGTAATGTCTTTATCTAATGATTTTAAAGAATTTTGCGAAGACGAACTCCCCATGACGGACGAGGAATGGGAAAAATGGAAGAATAGATTAAAAGAGATTACGAAACGACTTAATCGAAAATACTATTCCTTAGATGAGCTTGAAGATGAAGAAATTGACAATGGTTTGATTGTTGGTAGTGTGGGGAGAACGACGGCTGTTCGAAATGTTAGTGATTTTGATTATATTTTTTCACTACCCTCAGAAGTGTATAGACGATTTGATTCTTATGAGGGTAATGGTCAATCAGCACTTCTACAGGAAATAAAAAACGAATTACTAAAAAGATACCCAAATACAAAAATAAAAGGAGACGGACAGGTCGTTGTTATTGATTTTTCGGATGGTGGAAAAATTGAGTTAGTTCCAGCTTTCGAACAATCTGATGGTAATTTTAAATATCCTGATTCTCGTAACGGAGGCTCTTGGAAAACTACTAAACCAAAGCCTGAAATTGAAAAATCTAAATCTTTAAATTCGAATTTTAATAATCATTTTTCTAACTTAACAAGGCTCATACGACAATGGAAAAATCATATGGGCTTTTCATTTAAGGGGTTGTTGATAGATACTTTGATATCTGATTTAATTGATGATAAAGGTATTTCTGAAATATATTACTCTGATTACAATATTCTCTTGAAAGATATTTTTGAATACTTTTCAAACCAAGATAAAAATAGAGAGTATTGGTATGCTTTAGGTAGTAATCAAAAGATTTATAATAATGATGGAGCAAAATTTGTCAATAAAGCTAAGCAAGCTCTAAAGAAAATAGAAGACGCTTCAGAAGAGAAACTTACTGAAGTTTATAGACAGCTATTTGGTAGAAAATTCGCTCAATCCACTTCTACAACAAATCGAGCTTCGAATGAAGAATTTATTGATGAATTGTTTAATGTTAATATCGAATATAATATTGTTTTGGAGTGTGAAATTACACAAGATGGTTTTCGAAAAGCACTTCTTTCAGACTTTTTAAAAAGTAGATTTAAGATTAAAAATAGAAAATCTCTTGATTTTGAAATTATAAAATCAGATATTCCAGATAATCTTTTGTCTGATGTTAAATATTATTGGAAAGTAAGAAATATTGGAGCTGAGGCGATTAGAAGAAATTGTGAGCGTGGTGCTATTTTTCAGGTAAAATAAAACATCACGAAGATTCTCAGTTTAAAGGAGACCACTATGTTGAATGTTATGCTGTTTTAGATAATACGGTTATAGCAAGAGATAGAATAACAGTCCCTATCGATCCGTTACGTGGAAGAGATTTTATAGAGTAGCATATAATTGATTTTTAATTGGAATACTCACTATCTCTTTACATCAAGAAAATGACTAAACAGGGAAGTTTGCCTTCTTCCCTTTTTTTGTTATACTAGTAGAAGAAAAAATAGAAAGATTTGTGGGTGTTAAACAAGCCAGTGCCTTGTTTTGATATGAACTTAGGTTCCACCCAAAGAGGTATTAGTGTCGTGTCTCAATCTTATATCAATGTTATCGGTGCTGGTTTGGCAGGGTCAGAAGCAGCGTACCAAATTGCAGAACGTGGTATTCCAGTTAAACTCTATGAAATGCGTGGGGTCAAGTCAACACCCCAGCACAAAACAGACAATTTTGCTGAGTTGGTTTGTTCCAATTCTCTTCGTGGGGATGCTCTAACTAATGCTGTTGGGCTTCTCAAGGAAGAAATGCGTCGTTTGGGTTCTGTTATCTTGGAATCTGCTGAAGCTACACGTGTTCCTGCAGGTGGTGCTCTTGCGGTGGACCGTGATGGTTTCTCTCAAATGGTGACCGAAAAAGTGGCCAACCATCCCTTGATTGAAGTGGTTCGTGATGAAATTACAGAATTGCCGACAGATGTTATTACAGTTATCGCTACTGGTCCTTTGACTAGCGATGCCTTGGCTGAAAAGATTCATGCTCTTAATGATGGCGATGGTTTCTATTTCTACGATGCGGCAGCCCCTATTATCGACGTCAACACTATCGATATGAGCAAGGTCTATCTCAAGTCTCGTTATGATAAGGGAGAAGCCGCTTATCTCAACGCTCCAATGACCAAGCAAGAGTTTATGGATTTCCATGAAGCCTTGGTTAATGCGGAAGAAGCACCGCTCAATTCTTTCGAAAAAGAAAAGTACTTTGAAGGTTGTATGCCTATCGAAGTTATGGCCAAACGTGGCATTAAAACTATGCTTTATGGTCCTATGAAACCAGTCGGTCTGGAGTATCCAGACGACTATACTGGACCTCGTGATGGCGAATTTAAAACACCGTACGCGGTTGTGCAGCTTCGCCAGGACAATGCGGCTGGTAGCCTCTACAATATCGTCGGTTTCCAGACCCACCTCAAATGGGGAGAACAAAAGCGAGTCTTCCAAATGATTCCTGGTCTTGAAAATGCTGAGTTTGTCCGTTATGGGGTCATGCACCGTAATTCTTACATGGATTCACCAAATCTTCTTGAGCAAACCTATCGTTCTAAGAAACAGCCAAACCTCTTCTTTGCTGGTCAGATGACGGGTGTGGAAGGCTATGTTGAGTCAGCGGCATCAGGTCTAGTAGCTGGGATTAACGCGGCTCGACTCTTCAAGGGAGAAAGCGAGGCTATTTTCCCAGAAACAACAGCGATTGGAAGTCTGGCTCATTACATCACCCATGCGGACAGCAAACATTTCCAACCAATGAATGTCAATTTTGGGATTATCAAGGAGTTGGAAGGCGAACGTATTCGTGATAAGAAGGCTCGTTATGAAAAAATTGCAGAGCGTGCCCTCAGCGATTTAGAGGAATTTTTGAATGTCTAATTTTTTTGAAAGAATTGCTCATGATACTATAAAAATCTTAGAAATTGTGATAAAATAGGTAGGATAAAAAAAGGAGAGTGAAAATGGCGAATCCCAAGTATAAACGTATTTTAATCAAGTTATCAGGTGAAGCCCTTGCCGGTGAACGAGGCGTAGGGATTGATATCCAAACAGTTCAAACAATCGCAAAAGAGATTCAAGAAGTTCATAGCTTAGGTATCGAAATTGCCCTTGTTATTGGTGGAGGAAATCTCTGGCGTGGTGAACCTGCTGCAGAAGCAGGAATGGACCGCGTTCAGGCAGATTACACAGGAATGCTTGGGACTGTTATGAATGCTCTTGTGATGGCAGATTCATTGCAACAAGTTGGGGTTGATACACGTGTGCAAACAGCTATTGCTATGCAACAAGTGGCAGAGCCTTATGTCCGTGGACGTGCCCTTCGTCACCTTGAAAAAGGCCGTATCGTTATCTTTGGTGCCGGAATTGGTTCACCTTACTTCTCAACCGATACAACAGCGGCTCTTCGTGCAGCTGAAATCGAAGCGGATGCTATCCTTATGGCTAAAAATGGCGTAGATGGTGTTTACAATGCCGATCCTAAGAAGGACAAGACAGCCGTTAAATTTGAAGAATTGACCCACCGTGATGTTATCAACAAAGGTCTCCGTATCATGGACTCAACTGCTTCAACCCTCTCAATGGATAACGACATTGACTTGGTTGTCTTCAACATGAACCAACCAGGCAACATCAAACGTGTCGTATTTGGTGAAAATATCGGAACAACAGTTTCAAATAATATCGAAGAAAAGGAATAAGAAAGATTATGGCTAACGCAATTATTGAAAAAGCTAAAGAGAGAATGACCCAGTCTCACCAATCACTTGCTCGTGAATTTGGTGGTATCCGTGCCGGTCGTGCCAACGCAAGTTTACTTGACCGTGTACATGTAGAATACTACGGAGTAGAAACTCCTCTTAACCAAATCGCTTCAATTACGATCCCAGAAGCGCGTGTTTTGTTGGTAACACCATTTGACAAGTCTTCATTGAAAGATATCGAACGTGCCTTGAACGCTTCTGATCTTGGTATCACACCAGCTAACGACGGTTCTGTGATTCGTTTGGTTATCCCTGCTCTTACAGAAGAAACTCGTCGTGACCTTGCTAAAGAAGTGAAGAAGGTCGGCGAAAATGCTAAAGTGGCTGTCCGCAATATCCGTCGTGATGCTATGGATGAAGCTAAGAAACAAGAAAAAGCAAAAGAAATCACTGAAGACGAATTGAAGACTCTTGAAAAAGATATTCAAAAAGTAACAGACGATGCTGTTAAACACATCGACGACATGACTGCCAACAAAGAGAAAGAACTTTTGGAAGTCTAAAAATAAACAGAAAAACTCAGTTGGCATTGCTGGCTGAGTTTTATTCGAAAGAAGGAAATATGAATACAAATCTTGCAAGTTTTATCGTTGGACTGATCATCGATGAAAACGACCGTTTTTACTTTGTGCAAAAGGATGGCCAGACCTATGCTCTTGCCAAGGAAGAAGGTCAACATACAGTTGGGGATACGGTTAAAGGTTTTGCCTACACGGATATGAAGCAAAAACTCCGCTTGACCACTCTAGAAGTGACTGCAACTCAGGACCAATTTGGTTGGGGAACTGTAACGGAAGTTCGTAAAGACTTGGGTGTCTTTGTGGATACAGGCCTGCCCGATAAGGAAATCGTAGTATCACTAGATATTCTCCCTGAGCTCAAGGAACTCTGGCCTAAGAAGGGCGACCAACTTTACATCCGTCTTGAAGTGGACAAGAAAGACCGTATCTGGGGACTCTTGGCTTATCAAGAAGACTTCCAACGTCTGGCTCGTCCTGCCTACAACAATATGCAGAACCAAAACTGGCCAGCCATTGTATACCGTCTCAAGCTGTCAGGAACTTTTGTTTACCTGCCAGAAAATAACATGCTTGGCTTTATCCATCCTAGCGAGCGCTATGCAGAGCCACGTTTGGGTCAAGTTTTAGATGCGCGCGTTATTGGTTTCCGTGAAGTGGACCGTACCTTGAACCTCTCCCTCAAACCACGTTCCTTTGAGATGTTGGAAAATGATGCTCAGATGATTTTGACTTATTTGGAAAGCAATGGCGGTTTCATGACCTTAAATGATAAGTCATCTCCTGAGGATATCAAGGCAACCTTTGGCATTTCTAAAGGTCAGTTTAAAAAAGCTCTAGGTGGTCTTATGAAGGCTGGTAAAATCAAGCAAGACCAGTTTGGGACAGAATTGATTTAGGGTGGCATATGAGAAAATCATTTTACACTTGGCTCATGACCGAGCGCAATCCTAAAAGTAATAGTCCCAAGGCTATCTTGGCAGACCTCGCTTTTGAAGAATCAGCCTTTCCAAAACATACAGATGATTTTGATGAGGTGAGTCGCTTTTTGGAAGAACATGCCAGTTTCTCTTTTAACCTAGGAGACTTTGACGTTATTTGGCAAGAATACTTAGAACACTAGCATGATTCACTGGGTTTGGGCTAGTAATTTCTCCATCCCTTTGCTATAATAAAAAGAAATAAAAGGATTAGAGAGGTTCTTTATTTGAAGGAACATTCAATAGACATTCAACTGAGTCATCCAGATGACCTGTTTCATCTTTTTGGTTCCAATGAGCGTCATCTTCGTTTGATGGAAGAAGAGCTTGATGTGGTTATTCATGCCCGTACGGAGATTGTGCAGGTTTTGGGAGAAGAGGCTGCCTGTGAGGAAGCTCGTCAGGTTATTCAGGCTCTCATGGTCTTGGTGAATCGTGGGATGACCGTTGGCACGCCAGATGTGGTGACTGCGATTAGCATGGTCAAAAACGATGAAATTGACAAGTTTGTCGCCCTTTATGAAGAAGAAATTATCAAGGACAATACAGGGAAGCCTATTCGCGTCAAAACCTTGGGTCAAAAGCTTTATGTGGACAGTGTTAAACAGCACGATGTGACCTTTGGAATTGGGCCTGCAGGGACAGGGAAGACCTTTCTTGCAGTGACCTTGGCAGTGACTGCCCTTAAACGTGGTCAGGTTAAGCGGATTATATTGACACGTCCAGCGGTGGAGGCAGGAGAGAGTCTAGGTTTTCTTCCAGGTGATCTTAAGGAGAAGGTGGATCCTTACCTTCGACCTGTTTACGATGCCTTGTATCAGATTCTGGGAAAAGACCAAACAACTCGTCTTATGGAGCGAGAAATTATCGAGATTGCGCCACTTGCCTATATGCGTGGACGGACCTTGGATGATGCCTTTGTCATTCTCGATGAAGCGCAAAATACGACCATCATGCAGATGAAGATGTTCTTGACTCGTTTAGGCTTTAATTCTAAGATGATTGTCAATGGAGATATCAGTCAGATTGACCTACCACGTAATGTCAAGTCCGGTTTGATTGATGCTCAAGAGAAACTCAAGAACATTCAACAGATTGACTTTGTTCATTTTTCAGCCAAGGATGTGGTTCGCCATCCAATTGTCGCTCAGATTATTCGAGCTTATGAACCAGCTCCAATTAAAAAAGAAGAGAGTGAAGAAAACCAAGAAGAAACAGAGTAGCAAAAAAGAGCAGTTCAGGTGGAATTGCTCTTTCTTTTATATGATAATTAGATTTCGGGAACTATATATCAATTTATACTAGACACAAGATATAGTGCTTACGAGAATATCAAAAAGGCGACTTACAAACGGAAATCTTCTTTTAATAATGTCTAAATTCTTCGCAGTATTTCAAAATTTTGATATAATAGAAGTAACAAAAATAAAGGAAATTAAGTATTATGAACGCAATCACAGCTCACAGCTCACAGCTCACAGCTCACAGCTCACAGCTCACAGCTCA
>NZ_JVJI01000059.1:0-6020 GCF_001072665.1 Streptococcus pseudopneumoniae
CGAAGAGGCTAAACGCGGCGGACTGTAAATCCGCTCCTTCGGGTTCGGGGGTTCGAATCCCTCCCCTTCCATTTTACGGGCATAGTTTAAAGGTAGAACTAAGGTCTCCAAAACCTTCAGTGTGGGTTCAATTCCTACTGCCCGTGTTAATAGAATTATGGCGGGTGTGGTGAAGTGGTTAACACACCAGATTGTGGCTCTGGCATGCGTGGGTTCGATCCCCATCACTCGCCTATTTTATATTATTGGGGTATAGCCAAGCGGTAAGGCAAGGGACTTTGACTCCCTCATGCGTTGGTTCGAATCCAGCTACCCCAGTTACTATTTGCCGGCGTGGCGGAATTGGCAGACGCGCTGGACTCAAAATCCAGTGTCCGCAAGGACGTGCCGGTTCGACCCCGGCCGCCGGTATAGTATTAAAGACAAGGTTTTCGGACCTTGTCTTTTTTTCTTTGTTGTGTGTCGAGTTACCAATTTTTTCCATTTTAAAATAAATCATCAAGTTTATTAGCCAATGTTTTCTGTTTGCTAGGGTACAAATGAGAATAAGTATCAATTGTTGTTGTAATGGATGCGTGTCCTAATCTTTCTTTGACAACAAGATAATCTTCTCCTTGATTTATAAGTAATGATGCATGAGAGTGTCTCAAATCATGAATTCTTATTTTCTTTAAATCTTTATCCCTTTCTAGTATTTGCTTAAACTTCTTATCAATCATATTTTTTGTAATTGTTATTGGCGTACTCTGTATTATTTGTAGTTCTTCAGTATTTTTCGTAAATTCCTCAAGTTTTTCTTTTTGTTTTACTTTCCAATCTATTAGCATTTCTGCTAATTTCTGATTTATTGTTATATTTCTAGTTCCTGATCGTGTTTTTGTTGTATTAATGTAGCTTGTATTATTGACAAAGTATACCGTTTTGGTAACGTATATTGTATTTGTTAAAAGATCTATATCATTCCAGTTCAATGCGAGGATTTCTCCCATTCTCATCCCAGTAAAGAAAGCAATCACGAAAAACAGGTCATAGCTTATTTCATCATCTTGAATAAGTTCTCTAAATCTCGTGAATTCTTCTATACTCCAAAATTTGATATTAGGCTTCCTAATTGGTAATTTTCTCAGATTCTCAACAGGATTTTTATCAATGAGGGATTTTCTTATACCAGTATCAAAAATTTTTTTAAGTAGAATTAGAATTTTATTAATTGTATTGTAACTTAATGTTTCATTTTCATTTTGTTTTTTAGGTTTTGTTTTTAGGTATTCACGAAATTCGAATATATGGTCATACGTTAATTTATTTAAATTTGTATCTTTAAAATAAGGCTTAATATGACGCTCATAATTGTTTCTTTGTGTACTTGTATAGCTTATTTTTCTGCCATTTTTCAGATCATCTTCTTCAAGTAAGTCGAATAACATATCTGTTGTCACTACAAAGTCAAATTGTTTTTCTTTCAATTCTACAATTCGAATATGTTGTTCTAGCTCTAGGGCTTCTTTTTTAGATTTTAATCCTTTCCGAATGATACGTATTCTTTTTTGTGTGACTGGGTGGAATCCATTAGAAACATCAACGGTCCATTTACCACTTTTAGTTTTACGAATAGTCATTCATTATGCTTCTTTCTGGAGTTCAATTCCTAATAGTTCTTCAGCGACACTGGCTGGAATTGTACCAATACGTTTGTTATCATAGATGTTAAAACCACGATTCACTAATAGTAATTTGCCGGTATGGATAATCTTTCTTGCAGTTCCTGGAGCAAATCCAAGTTCGATAAGGTCATCTTTTGTTACAGTTTTAATCATGTGATCTCCTTTTCTAATTAGATTAACTAAGGGGAGGATTAACTCCCCTTGTATTTTACTTATTTTTGTTTTACATCTACTAAATGGATAGCATCAGCCTTGTAATACATTGTCGTGCTAATCATAGTAGCTTGTAAATTGTCAAATGTAACTGGTACTTCATCCATTGCTTGGATATAGTCATTATCAACCAAGGCATCTGGATTGTCTACTGAGACTTGGGTTGATTTCTTTTTGAATTGTCCATCCTTGATTGTTACATTGTATTTCCAACCAATGATTTTATCGGTATTAAAACGTCTTTCGCTACCATCTCGGTTTTTGATAATTTCTCCGTTTGCATCTGCTCGGACTTCCGTTTCAAATTTTGGAATGACTTCATCCAATTCAAATTTTGTTCCAATGTTATTAAAATTCCAGTCATTTTGTGAAAGCATTTTTGCCATAGTTAATTTCTCCTTTTAATATTTTCTTTGATTGTAGGGATCAAATCCTCTCGTTTAAAGAGTATTGCTCTTTCTATTAATCCACTTGCTAAATCTGGTGGATATTCCATATTGTTGAGTGCGAGATAGTTAGCTTTCTCATACTCATGCAGTAAGTTATTGTCGTATAGAAATTTATACGCTTTTAGAATAGCTCCTGAACCTTTATAGGTAAACCATTCTAATTTTTGTTCTAGTTCTGTTTTTGATTTTGAAATAATGATAGAGACGGGTTTTGAATGGCCTAAAAACTTTTCCCAAGATCTCAAAGGTTTTGAGAAATAGCTATCACTATAGAACCTCACTTTTTCTTTGAGATATCCCTTGGTAAAGTTGAGAAGATCTATTTCTGAATGCAACCATTCTTGAATGAAGTAGTGAGCTTTTTCTTTCCTAAGTTCTA
Organism: Streptococcus pseudopneumoniae; assembly: GCF_001072665.1. Taxonomy (GTDB): domain Bacteria; phylum Bacillota; class Bacilli; order Lactobacillales; family Streptococcaceae; genus Streptococcus; species Streptococcus pseudopneumoniae_S. The sequence goes on from NZ_JVJI01000059.1 coordinate 2,706, forward strand.
ACTCAGTTCTTATCCAATTTTCTATATACCGCTTGCTGATACCGAGCTTCTCAGCTCGTTCTAAGCGTTTATCGTAAATTCTAAGTCTTTCGTCATCATTGGGTTTTCTCAAATATAAGGTCTGGCCGATTGTTTCATCTCCGTAGGTATTGTAGTAGGTGCTTTTTCCATATATAAAGCGTTTCTTCTGACAAATCTTTAGAAGCTGATTAGGAGTGAAATAGGGTGTTTCATTAAAATCATCTATTGCAATATCAATTCGTCTTACTGAAAAATGATTGTAATTGTAGTAGAGGTTGTTCAAAAACTGTCTTTCGGACAGACTATTTGGATCTAATACCATATCTCTATAGAACTCGAGTGCCTGTCCTGACATGACAAGCATGTAGGACGACTCTTTCGCTCCATAGTAGATACGGATATTCCCATAATGAAGCTGGCTATCATAGTTATAGTATTTAAGGCTCCCTTTATTCTCAATAAATAGGTCATAGTCAAGAAATAGAATGTCTTCGATTATTTATCTTGGCGAAAATTCAGTCTTATCAAACTGAATTTGAATCCAGTCAAATACAGAACGTAAATGTTCATTTTTTGCCATAGATTTTGATTCAACTTTTTGCTTAATTTTGCCACCCTTAAAATCTCCGAAACCCTTGGAAATACTGAATTCTTTCGATGGTACACCTAACTTGCAGAGGGTGGTGTTACTACACACCCTATCGGTCAAAAATGGTCCGTCCGCATCTACGCTCATTTTCGGCTTTCTGCCTCATGGCTCAGCCGAAAACTCGCTATTAGCCGAACCTATTTTTTGACCTCTTGTTAACAAACCCTAGTAAGCCGGTTTGCATCGACTCTTCAATATCTTGGATTTTCTTTTTTAGGTTGGAATTCTCAATTTTTATCAGTCGCATTTCTCGCTTAAATTCCTGTTTTAAGGCGCTCAGTTCATCGTAGAGCTCATCTATTACTTGGTTTAGGGATTCATGTTCATTGTCTGCTAGACTCCCAAATACGGCTTGTATAGCCTCTTTTAGACCTATTTCAAGTTTTAGTTTAGCTAACTTTTGAAATTGTCTAAGGTCTTCGTCTGTAAAATCATAGGCAACTGTATAACTTAATTGATGAGTTCTGGGATTTCTACTGATAGGAACTTTAATTTTCTTAAATTCCTTGCCACTTATCTCTTTAATCAGTTGAATCCAATTTTTAAGAGTAGAGGTAGAGTTTAGGCCAGAAATTTGATTGACTAACTCTTTATTGGTCATCTTTTTGTGAAACCTCCGAAATTTTCTTGTGCAACTGAAGAGTTTTCTGTGGTATAATTGTTACATAATATGTTTTGATCTTGGAACGAACGGCACATTTGTTTCAAGATTTTTTATTTTGTCGAATCCTACCTCCTTTATTAAAATTTTTTAAATCGACTACTAGTTACATACGCTTTTACCTCCTTTTATGCTATAATATTCTCAATGGAATATTCAATCTCAAAATAAATATTCCTTATGGAATAATTCTATTTTATACCGTTTAGAATATTTTGTCAAGCTAAAATATACGAATAAGAATATCTATAGGAGAATTATGTATACAGAGGATTATAAATTTTCAGAGAGGTTAAAAACTCTCAGAAAATCAAAAAAGTTAACTCAAGTACAAATATCGGAATTAATTGGAGTTCAACAAGGGACATATTCTCGGTGGGAGAATGGAACGTTAGAACCAGGATTAGAATTCGTTGTGAAATTAGCAAATATCTTTGGGACTACTACAGATTATTTGCTGGGACAAAAACCTTATTCAATTATCAGTAGTTTACCTCTAGAACAATTAGATCTTACCAATATTGCAAACTTTTCAAAGGATGAGTTTGATATTTTGAAACATTCAATAGCAGTTTCGGTGGCAAGAAATAAAATAAAGGCAACAGAACTAAAAGATAGAGTTATAGAAAAAAATCAGTTGTCAGAAAAAGATGCAGAACTTTTGAATAAGATTTTTGAAGAAGTTAAAACTTATTGGGAAAATTAGGAGGACGCTAGTCTTCAAAATTCCCTCCCAAAATGTGTCCAAAATATTGACAGAATTCTAGCTTTTCATTATAGTTCTTATGGAACTTTTTTTCTACAACAAAATAGGCTCCATAATATCCATAGGGGATTTACCCACTACAAATAGTATAGAGCCGGTTTTATTAATGTCCTGCATTTCCTAATAAGTTAACCATGACAACACCAATGATAATCAAAATTAAACCGATAATGCTATAAACATTTAGTGTTTCTTTGAAAATCATTACTGCGATAGAGGTTATCAAAACTAAACCGACAGCTGACCATGTTGCATAAGCTATTCCTACAGGAATTTTTTGCATTGCTAGTGATAAGAAATAGAAACAAACGCCATAGCTAAGTAGGGCAGAAACGGTTGGAATAGGCTTTGTAAAACCGTCTGATAATTTCAAAAGGTTAGTTCCCAATATCTCTCCTACAATGGCGATAAAAAGATAAAAGTATGACATGTCTTTAACCTCCTATATGTCATGTTTTTGCTCTAAGAGCTATTATAGCTATCCGTTTTTTATAAATCTTGGCACAAGTCATGAGAATTTGTAGTAAAACTGTGGCAGACACTTTTTCAGAACCAATAGCTGATAAGTTTATTATATCATAAGATAAATTTTAAAAAAAGTCTTGATTTATTTCAATGTCTTGCGTGGTCTCGATTTTACTGGTAAAATTACTTTTAAGAACTTTAAAAAAGAGGTTTCTATATTTGACAAAACAATGACTTGTTGTCCCGAATGTGGGCATCCTTTGGAGAAAAAATTTTTAAAAGATGAGGGAGATATTCCTTATTGTTCACAATGTGCGAGTTTTCGTTTTCCAGTCTTTAATACAGCAATTAGTGCGATTTTATTTAATGAAAAACATGATAAGATTCTCTTGATTAAGCAATATGACATGGCTGAGCATATTTTGCTAGCTGGTTATGTGTCTAATGATATTCACAACCAATTTCTACAATCATTAAAGGCAATTAATTTAGCCTCTCTTATTACGGATATGGGTAATAAAATTGCACAAAACTAGTCCAAAACTCTTTTTAATAAGGAGTATACTTTCTAGCATTTTATAGTTACTAAAAAGTATCTAAACTTTGGAAGTGATACTAAGTTTTAAAAAATATTATGGAAAAAAAGCTTATAAAATCAATATTTCTGAGATTTAAAACTAATAATATTAGACTCAAAATCCAGTGTCCGCAAGGACGTGCCGGTTCGACCCCGGCCGCCGGTATAGTATAGAG
>NZ_JVJI01000060.1:0-275 GCF_001072665.1 Streptococcus pseudopneumoniae
AGTTCACGCCATTTCTTGTTGTGGTATGGATCATCTTTTGGTGCGAAGAAGTATTGGGTCAATTTCAAATCGCCACCAAAACGCATGAGTTCAGCACGATCTGCATTAGACCATGGATTTCCATAGTAACCTTCGATGAAACCACGATTCTTGATTTCAGCGTAATCTTCCACTGTCACATTGCGAAGAACTGGAACTTGACTTTCCTTGAGCATGTGTTTCAAGGTTGTCAAACCATAGAAGACCGCATCTGTGTCTTTTCCGACGATGGAAAT
>NZ_JVJI01000061.1:0-564 GCF_001072665.1 Streptococcus pseudopneumoniae
CTGCCCTATGGGAATCATGATGGCACTCGCCGTCACAAAGACATTCCCAACATCATGATACAGTTTGTCATTCCCCATGAAAAGCGTATCTCTGATGGGATTTCCTGCTTTAGTCTGAATATCCCCTGCATTCCCAAGTTTGATATCCTGATCAGCCTCATACATATTAGAAGCCCCATAGGCTGTTGTCCCAAGACCCACTATACCGCCTGCAACAACTAAAGGAGTCGCAGAGCCCAATGTAACTACGATGGCTGTCACTCCGACAATGATAGTCAATGCGCTAACAGCCATGTCTTTCCAACCCTTATCTGATCGAGCCAAGGCTTCAAAACGGACCTTGTCTCGCTCCTGAGCTGCTTGTACACGCTCAACACGACTCTCCATCTGCTGGGTCGCCTGTTTGTAAGCTATCGCAAAGCGTTGAACAGACTTGAGTTTGGCAAAATCTCCTGACTGATAAGTCCCTACCGTACGTGTCTTCCCTGCGTGCTCTGCGACCAAGGCCTTGGTCGCCGACAAGAGTTCCTTAAAGGCAACCAAATCCTGACTTGCATGGTTACT
>NZ_JVJI01000062.1:0-281 GCF_001072665.1 Streptococcus pseudopneumoniae
AAAGTAAACTTGCGAGGGAATCCAGTAACTTTGACCAGTATCTGGCGAAGGAGAAACTCCAACGGAGCTTAAACAAATCCCCATTAGTTAGTCAGGAACTTCCGAAGGTGAAGGGTGTCCACGATGTCGAAGCACCGAAGTATAACCGCGAACAGATTCTGAAGAATCTGGAAGAAAGTAAACTTTCAAGGGAATCCAGTAACTTTGACCAATATCTGGCGAAGGAGAAATTCCAGAAAACCTTGATGAGTATGGAACCGATGGACCGTCAGAGATATCTT
>NZ_JVJI01000063.1:0-353 GCF_001072665.1 Streptococcus pseudopneumoniae
TATATCACTATAGCCTTTGGGAAGAGTTTCATACTTTCCAAAAGGAGTATAGGATATATTTGGGTCATCACTCGACCAATCAGGTCTGATTTTAAAGCCATCTATGTTTCTTAAAATATTATTTGACCGATAAGTCTTCTCCGTCTCATGGTAGATTTCATCAAAAATATTTTTAGGTTGTTTAGGAAAAAAGTAAAAACAAAATAATACAACTAGTAAGGCTAAAGCTAATAAACTGAATATTTTCTTCATCATCCTCCTCCTACTCCGCCACGGCTTCTAAGCGATTAAAAAACTTGGATACACCTGGATAGTTACTTTCGATATATACTTTAATGGCATCTTCCCCTTTT
>NZ_JVJI01000064.1:0-236 GCF_001072665.1 Streptococcus pseudopneumoniae
TGGTATGACTGCTTCCTGAATAGCTCACCAAGTCTGAAACCTTGTCCTTGGTCGTGTTCAAGACCTCAATCTCACTCTTCAAATCGTCCCGTGAGCTCTTTAAAGCACTATGAAGGTTTGTAAATACCTTACTTGGCAGCTTTGTATGAAGATCACCATCAATCTGGTAGTAGCCATCCTTGTACAGTAGGAGGTTAGTTGAGTAGTCATTCATCAGGTTGACCAGAGTTTGAAGA
>NZ_JVJI01000065.1:0-4573 GCF_001072665.1 Streptococcus pseudopneumoniae
CTGTACTTGAGTACGGTAAGGCGACGCTGACGTGGTTTGAATTTGATTTTCGAAGAGTATTAAGCTAGCTTTCAGGTTTGCCCCTTATACTAGAGTCATCAAAAAGAAACGAGGACTCTCACATGACCGTAACGATTAAAGTAAATTACCAAACCACTTTCCAAAAGAAAGAAGCAAAAAACTAAGACTGAATAGGAGAAGAAAGAGCGAAATGCTCTTTTTTATTTTTGAAACTACTTTCAGTCCATTATCCTAAAAGTAAAGAATCTAAAATCTCTTTCTATTTACCCTTCTTTCTTGCATTGCCTTTCTAGATATGCTAGAGTGGTGATAGCGATTACAAAAAAAGGAGTATGTTATGAAAAATCCAGCTTTGTTAGAAGAAATCAAGACTTATAGAGGACGGGATGAGGTTCCAGAAGACTTTGATGCTTTCTGGGATGAGGAAGTGAAAAAAGTTTCAACTCTTCCAGCTTATCAGTTGGAGGAAAGAAATTTCCACATTACTCAAGTCAAGTGCTATGAGTTAACATTTGAAGGAAGCAATGAAGGCAAGGTCTATGCGCGCGTCGTTCTTCCAAAGAGTGAGGAAAAAGTTCCTCTAATCTTCCATTTCCATGGTTATATGGGACGTGGCTGGGACTGGGCTGACATGCTAGCCTATACTGTGGCTGGTTACGGTGTTGTTTCCATGGATGTGCGGGGACAGTCAGGTTATTCGCAAGACGGTTTGCGTTCTCCTCTAGGAAATACGGTTAAGGGGCATATTATCCGTGGTGCTGTGGAAGGTCGGGAACATCTCTTTTATAAGGATGTTTATCTGGATATTTACCAGTTGGTCGAAATTGTTGCTAGTCTACCTCAGGTAGATGAGAAGCGCCTTTCTAGCTATGGTGCTTCACAAGGAGGGGCTTTAGCTCTAGTTGCAGCAGCGCTCAATCCTCGGATTCAGAAAACAGTAGCCATCTATCCTTTCTTGTCAGACTTCAGACGAGTGCTTGAGATTGGTAATACAAGTGAAGCCTATGACGAACTTTTCCGTTATTTCAAGTTTCACGACCCCTTCCACGAAACTGAGGAGGAAATCATGGCGACCCTTGCCTATATCGATGTGAAAAATCTTGCCCATCGTATCAAGGGTGAGGTTAAGATGATTACGGGCTTGGACGATGATGTTTGCTATCCTATTACCCAGTTTGCGATTTACAACCGTCTGACCTGCGATAAGGCCTATCGCATCATGCCTGAGTATGCTCACGAAGCCATGAATGTATTTGTCAATGACCAAGTCTACAACTGGCTCTGTGGTAGTGAGATTCCTTTTAAGTATATAAAGTGATGAATGAGAGAGCCAGTAGCTCTCTTTTTTGTTATAAATGTTGAAAGTACTTTTAAGAATATTAAAATATTAAAATATTTCTGAAAGTAAAATCTATTCTATGACAAGCTTGAGATAAACCTATGACTTTATTGTATAATAAAGAAAAAGTCTCTAGGAAAGGAGTGAAAGAGCTACTGTTTGGATTACAGCTAGCTAAATTTTGAAAGAGAGAAGGAGAGGAACTCTCGTTTATTAATTACTTTCTTGTGTTTTCCTATGGTCGGGAGTAAAAATTTTAAAACAAAAAGAAAGCGCTTTATTTTTTGGTGATATTGAAAGGTAGAAAGATGAATCAGAAGAATTATGACAGAAAACAAAGATATGGTATTCGTAAATTTGCAGTGGGTGTAGCCTCTGTAACCATTGGTGCTGTGGTGTTTGGAGTAAACCCTGTATTGGCAAATGAACAAGGAAACTCAACTGTAACTGCAGCTGAAAATAACAATCAAGGTTTATCAGAATTACCAAAAGAAGCTTCTTCAGGAAGTCTTGCTCATTTAGATAGTGAATTAGCTGGAAAATTGGCAACAGCAAAAGACAATGGTGTGGAAGTTGATCAGGATAAGTTGAAGAAAAATGAGACTACTGAAGCAGAGACAACCACTCCAACAAATACACCTGCAGCTGACAATACACCAGCTCCTGCTGATAAACCAGAAACAGATTCTGCAACTACAGAAGCAAGTAACAAGGACCAAGATAAAGAAGAAGAGGGAGTACTTCCTCGAGATTATTACGCTAGAGACATCGCAAATGCAACTCCAGTAGTGGAAAAAGAAGATGTTGAAACAAATGCGAAAAATGGTCAGCGTGTAGACCTAACCAGTGAGTTAAATACATTGAAGAAACTTCAAAATGCGACCATTCATATGGAATTCAAGCCAGATGCCAAAGCTCCAGCATTTTATAATCTATTCTCAGTGTCTAGTGATAAGAAAAAAGATGAGTACTTCACAATGGCTGTTCTCAATAATACAGCCTTAATTGAAGGACGTGATGCCAATGGAGCACAATTTTATGATAAATATACGGATGCTCCATTACAAGTACGTCCTGGCCAGTGGAATTCAGTAACTTTCACAGTTGAAAAACCGACAGCAGAATTACCTCATGGTCGAGTGCGCCTCTACGTGAACGGGGTATTATCTCGAACAAGTCTGAAATCTGGTCATTTCATCAAAGATATGCCAGATGTAACACATGCTCAAATCGGAGCAACCAAGCGTGCTAGTAATACTGTTTGGGGAACCAATCTACAAGTTAGGAACCTGACTGTCTATGATCGTGCTTTAACACCAGATGAAGTTCAAACACGGAGTCAACTGTTTGAAAGAGGTGATTTGGAAAAGAAACTTCCTGAAGGTGCGAAAATATCAGAGAAAGAAGATGTTTTTGAAGGCGGAATGCATAACCAACCAAATAAAGATGGGATCAAGAGTTATCGTATTCCTGCACTTCTTAAGACAGATAAAGGTACTCTGATTGCTGGTGCAGATGAACGCCGTCTTCATTCAAGTGACTGGGGCGATATCGGCATGGTCGTCAGACGAAGTGAAGATAAGGGTAAAACATGGAGCGACCGAGTAACGATTACAAATTTACGAGACAATCCAAAAGCTTCTGATCCATCAATCGGTTCACCAGTGAACATCGATATGGTTTTGGTTCAAGATCCTGAAACAAAACGAATTTTTTCTATCTATGACATGTTCCCAGAAGGGAAAGGAATCTTTGGGATGGCTGATCAAAGAGAAGAAGCCTATAAACAAATTGATGGCAAAACTTATCAAATTCTCTATAAAGAAGGCGAAGACGGCTCCTATACAATACGTGAAAATGGCACAGTTTATACCCCAGATGGGAAACCAACAGATTATCGTGTTGTAGTAGATCCGGTGAAACCATCTTATAGTGATAAGGGTGATTTATATCAAGGGGATCGACTATTAGGAAATATTTATTTCACAAGTAATAAAACGTCTCCATTTAGAGTTGCCAAGGATTCTTATCTATGGATGTCTTACAGTGATGATGATGGTAAGACCTGGTCAGCACCTCAAGATATTACTCCAATGGTCAAAGCTGATTGGATGAAATTCTTGGGTGTGGGTCCTGGAGTGGGGATAACCCTTCGTACCGGTCCAAATAAAGGTCGAATCGTCGTTCCTGTCTATACGACCAACCGTACCAACCACCTCAATGGTTCTCAATCATCTCGAATTATCTACTCAGATGACCATGGAAAGACTTGGCATATGGGAGGTGGTGTCAACGACAATCGTACGCTTTATGACGGTACAGTTGTTGATTCAAGCACTATGAACAATTATTATGCTCAAAATACGGAATCTTCTGTTGTTCAGTTAAACAATGGGGACCTCAAACTATTTATGCGTGGTTTGACAGGTGATCTACAGGTTGCGACAAGTCATGATGGTGGTCTAACTTGGGACAATAACGTTGATCGCTATGATGTGCCAGATGTTTATGTTCAAATGGCCGCGACTCATACGGTTCAAAATGGTAAAGAGTATATTCTCTTGGCGAATGCGAACGGTCCAGGTCGTAAAAATGGTTATATTCGAGTGGCTCGTGTTGAAGAAGATGGCCAGTTAACTTGGTTGCACCATCATTTGATTCAGGAAGGTGAATATGCATATAACTCTCTTCAACAAATTGGACCGGGTGAATTTGGACTTTTATATGAGCACCATGCTCCAGGGGGGGTTCCATATACACTTTCCTTCAAGAAATTCAACTGGGATTTCTTGACCAAGGAAAGAATTTCTCCTAAAGAAGCAAAAGTAAAATATGCTATTCAAAAATGGCCAGGTATTATTGCGATGGAGTTTGATTCGGAAGTATTGGTAAATAAGGCTCCGACCCTTCAGTTGGCAAATGGTAAAACGGCAACCTTCATGACCCAGTACGATACAAAAACTCTCCTATTCACAATAAATCCAGAGGATATGGGTCAAAGGATTACAGGTCTGGCAGACGGTGCAATTGAAAGTATGCACAATTTACCAGTCTCTTTAGCAGGATCTAAATTAAGCGATGGTATAAATGGAAGTGAAGCTGCGATAAATGAAGTCCCAGAATTTACAGGTGGAGTTAATGGCGTTGAGGCTGCAGTAACTGAAGAAGCTCCTGAATATACAGGTCCATTGGCAACAGTGGGAGAAGAACCAG
>NZ_JVJI01000066.1:0-253 GCF_001072665.1 Streptococcus pseudopneumoniae
AATGGCGCGAGACGGAATCGAACCGCCGACACATGGAGCTTCAATCCATTGCTCTACCAACTGAGCTACCGAGCCTTATTGCGGGAGCAGGATTTGAACCTACGACCTTCGGGTTATGAGCCCGACGAGCTACCGAGCTGCTCCATCCCGCGTTAATACAAAAGGAGGATGTGGGATTCGAACCCACGCACGCTTTTACACGCCTGACGGTTTTCAAGACCGTTCCCTTCAGCCGGACTTGGGTAATCCTCCA
>NZ_JVJI01000067.1:0-24182 GCF_001072665.1 Streptococcus pseudopneumoniae
CTCTATACTATACCGGCGGCCGGGGTCGAACCGGCACGTCCTTGCGGACACTGGATTTTGAGTTCTAACTCAATGTTTTTATATCAATTAAAATAGCATGCAATCAACAATTTTACTATTTAAAAATATCTGATTTTAGCTGAATTTACCAATTATGGTATTTTTGTGGAAATTACTATATAATTCATTCATATTTTTACTAAGTACTTTCAGAACTTTATATAAAATTTTTTCAAAAACAATAACAGTTTATTAAGAACGCCATTATGAATTTTACTTTCATCAATTTGGCTTAAATTCACATTTTTAATTATTAAACAATCCTTCCAGCATTCCGGAAAACCAATTTTAGTTTTTTCTATGATACTGCTAGTCATAAATTTTCTTTCAATTTCGTTAATAAAGGTATCCCACTCATCATGAATGCTTGAATTATGACAAATAAGAATTTGTTTTATTGCCAGCATATAGGCAAATAAGTCTTTATTATCTCCTTGTTTCTTCCCATACATTTTTATCTTCCGCAAAACTGGTGTATAGAATCTTGGAACACCCACATTAAAGTTACGTGCGTATAATCTGCCATAATGTGCACAAACATTCCTAATAAACCATGTGGCAGAAATCCAACTTTTACTTGCAGATATAATATGGTCCTGCATGTTAGCATCATTTTTATAATAATCATTACTAAGAAACAACTCTTCAACCCATAAACTATAAAATTTATCATTCAACTGCTCAATTATTTTAGTTGTTTCTCCAAAAGTCAGCTCAGGTACAACAACCCAAAAAGGAAACTTGCAATCTTTATTACTCACATGGTGACTTATTGGAAGAGATTTAGCTTTTAATTCAAATAATCTCATTCCAATTCTTTCAATAAATTCCTGATAATCATTTTCATTTTTATAAATTGATTTATCTAAATAGCACTCGCCTTTTTGTAAATTCCCTTCATAATTACTACATAAAGTATGGATAATAGAAGATTTGATTAACAATTCTATTTTACCAGTAAATTTCATCAAATTTTCTCTCAAAAATGAATTGAATTCATAAAGTTCAATACAGTCTTGAAAAGAAAAAGTAGTATCTTCTCGTTTCGGTAAACACTTTCTGTATATTGAAAAATCATAATAATTTGTCTGAAAAAGGAACTGTTTAGCGAAAGCCTCATCAGACTCATTAATTATTACTTTAGCACCTGTTTTCTTTACTGGTCTAGCAAGCTTCTTCTTCAACTTATCAAATTCAAGAAATTCTTTCATTGAAGAGTTTTTATCAGGGGCTAGTGCATAATATTTGACAGAAATATTTTTTACCTTAATCTTTTCATCAGTTGTATTCATCATTCACCCTAAAAAAAAAGCCTCACAAAACTATTTGATTGATTAATCAAAGGGAGCCTTGGGAGTTCTTGTACAATTATTATAGCCTAATCCCTATTTTTTGTAAACCCCCTTTCCATACCACCAAATGTAGTAGCTCCAATCTTTTTTAACCAAAAAACTCCATATATAGTGCTATTTTTAGACACAAGAACACAAGATATAGATAGAGGTCTTCAAGACCTCTATCTATTGTGTTTTATAAGTGAAAATATTTTTTAAAAATATTTAAAAAATAATAAAAACGATTTTTAACGTTTGGCAAAAGTTGTCACAATCCGCTGACACACTTCTTGCAGTAGAGATTTAGGCATAGCTACATTGAGACGGGCATGGAGACTCCCTTCCTCTCCAAAATCCAAACCACGGTTGAGGATAACCTTGGCTTCATTTCTCAACAGCTCTTGCAATCTTTCATCAGTCAGGTCATAGGCTGAAAAATCAAGCCAAATCAAGTAGGTTCCTTGCGGCTTCATGACCTTGATTTTAGTCTCTTTTCCAAATAAATCTACCACATAATTAATATGGTCTTCAAAGACTTGCTTGAGTTCCTCTAGCCAATCCTTCCCATAGCGATAAGCAGCTTCTGTCGCCAGATAACCCAAGCCTGAAATTTCATGTTGATTATTAGCCAACTGGCGTTTCTGGTAAGCCACTCTCAACTTAGGATTTTCAATGACTGCATAGGAATTTTTTGTTCCAGCGATGTTAAAAGTTTTAGTAGCACTGCTTAAGACGATAGCAAATTCTTTAAAGGCAGGATTAATGGTATTGAAAGAATGGTGTTTGTGACCAAAGAGGGCCAAATCTTGGTGAATCTCATCTGAAACCAAGAAAACACTATGTTTTTGACAGAGCTGGCCAATCTTCTCCAACACTTCCTTTTCCCACACACGTCCACCAGGATTATGAGGGTTGCAGAGGATATAGAGTTTCACATCCTCTTCTACCAAATCCTTCTCCAATTGGTCAAAGTCAATCTCAAACAGACCATCCTTTTCCACCAAAGAATTGGTAATCAATCTGCGGTTATTCAACTTGACACTGCGAGCAAAAGGTGGGTAAACTGGTGTGTTAATCAGAACTGCCTCGCCTTCTTTTGTAAAGGCTTGAATAGCTGTTGAGATGGCTGGTACCACACCCTCGATAAAGACAAGAGCCTCTTTGTCAAAGTGGTAACCGTGTTGTGTTGCTTCCCACTTTTGAACTTCCTTAATTAACTCTTCACTGGCATAGGTATAGCCATAAACCAGTTGATCAGCGTAAGTTTGCACAGCTTGGCGGATTTCAGGCAAGACTACAAAGTCCATATCCGCTATCCAAGCTGGTAGGATTTCACTATCCGTTTCTGCTTCTTTCCATTTATAGGTATGGTGCCCTAAACGGTTGGGCAGGCTTGTAAAATCATATTTTCCCATCTTTATCTTATCCTTCTAAGGCTTGGCGCAAATCTGCAATCAAATCTCTAGCATCCTCAATCCCAATCGACAAACGCAATAGGTCATCTGTCAAACCATAAGAATGGCGCACTTCTGCTGGAATATCAGCATGAGTTTGCGTCGTTGGATAAGTAATGAGACTTTCTACCCCACCCAAACTTTCGGCAAAAGAGAAAACCTTGAGGCTATTCAAGATATGTGGAATGCGTGTTTCATCCGCCACTTTAAAGGAAATCATACCTCCACGACCAGTGTAGAGAACTTCCTTAACTGCTAGAGAATCCTTCAAAAAGGCAACCACTTCTTGGGCATTGGCTGTTGAGCGCTCCATACGAAGAGACAAGGTCTTGAGACCACGAATCAATTGATAACTGTCAAATGGAGACAAGACTGCCCCTGTCGTATTGAGATTGTAAAAGAGTTTCTCGTATAGTTCTAAACTATTGGTCACAACCACTCCAGCCAAAACATCATTGTGACCTGCTAGATACTTGGTTGCTGAATGGAGAACGATATCTGCTCCATCTTCAATCGGACGTTGGTAGATAGGGCTGTAGAAGGTATTGTCTACCACCACTTTGGCACCCTTAGCATGAGCCAATTTGGCTAGTTTTTCGATATCAAATTCCAACATCAAGGGATTGGTTGGGGTTTCGATATAGAGAACATCCACGTCCTTTTCTAACTCGGCAATCAACTCTTCTTCTGTATTGGCATAGGTAAAATGGAAACGGCCTTCCTGCTCCACTTGGTTGAACCAGCGGAAAGAACCACCATAAAGGTCACGGACAGCCAAGACCTTACTTCCTACTGGAAAGACGCTAAAGGCCAGTACAATAGCTGACATACCTGAGCTAGTCGCTAGGGCATAGTCTGCGGACTCAATAGCCGCCAAGACTTCTTCCGCCTTACTGCGAGTTGGGTTTTTGGTGCGCGTATAGTCAAATCCAGTAGACTGACCAAACTCTGGGTGCTGATAAGTCGTCGAAAAATGAATCGGTGTCACCAAAGCTCCTGTCGCTTCATCTGACTTGATACCCGCCTGGGCCAAAATTGTGTTAATGTGTAATTCCTTGCTCATACAATACCTCCAAATCTATAGTAACTATTGTACCACTTATTTTCATCAACTCATTTTCTTCTTTTCAAGAGCTAGTTATAGTTTCAAACTATATAAAAAACGACAGCTTCTTTCGAAACCATCGTTTTTCTTGAAAAATCCTTATTTTACATGTTTTGCCAATTCTTCTTGGGCTTTTTTATTGGATTCTTCTTTTTCTTTCAGCCATTTTTCTTTAGCTTTTTCATATTCATCTTTTGTGACTGTTTTATCTTGTACTTTGAGGTATTTATAGGATTCGATTCCTTTATTACCAGCTAATGAATATGGTTCTGAGAAAGGAACTGTTTTTCTCAATACTGGTGTTCCCCCCTTAGAAATATTTGGAATCGCTAAAGCGCTATCTACCAACCATGCTTGGATCTCAGCATACTTTTCATAGCGTTTTGCAAGATCTTGCTCCTTATTGGCTTCTTCCAGCATTTGAGTGTAGATATCCAGTCCAACAGCCTTAGCCTTATCATTAGATTCACCAGGCTCTATACCCAGATTTTGCAACACTCCACCGCTCTTCACATTGAAAATATCAAGATAAGTTGATGGATCTTGATAGTCAGATCCCCAACCACCGTTATATAGATCGTAATCTTTCTGAGCAGCAGTCTGAGCCAGATAGCTTGTACTATCATAGTCTTCAGTGGAGAGTTGTTGAATATCAATTACAACATTATCTGCACCTAAGGCTGCTTCAATAGATTGCTTCATAGAGTTTGCCTCTTGGACACCCTTTTTAGCAGCTTGGTCAACTGTCATGTCCAAGTGAATAGGGAATTGGACTCCTTTAGCTTGGAGTTCTTTCTTAGCCTCTGCAAATTTAGCTTTAGCTTTTTCAGCATTGTAGTATGGATCTTGGGCATCCGCAAAGTTGATTCCTTGCCATTCCTTACCATAATTCACCATCTTAGAGGCTACTACTTCACCAAAGTCTTTTCCGTTGATACTTACGAAGTTTGGAGGAACGACTAGGTTACGCAAAATCTTAGTTGCACCATCTTCTCCCTGAGATTGAGCCCCGTAAGCTGTACGATCATATGCAAAGTTGATGGCTTGACGGAAGTTTTTGTTAAGAACCGCTTCTTGAGTCGATTTCTTTTCAGCATCACTTGTTTTTGAAGTGAATTTATAAGATTTTCTATCTAGGTTAAAGTTTAAGAAGTAAGAAGTAGCATCTTGCAAGCTATAGATGATATTGTCCTTATTCTTTTCTTTAATTCCTTCAAAGCTTGAACTATTTGGATAAAGGCGAGCATAACTATAAGCTCCCTCGACAAAGTTACGAGCTAGTGCATCTTGGTCACTACCATCATAATAGGCCAATTTCACATCATCTACAAAGACATTTTTAGCATCCCAGTAGCTAGGATTTTTCTTGAATTCGATGACAGATTTTGAAACAAAGGATTTCATCAAGAAAGGTCCATTGTACAAAATACTAGATGGGTCTACCTTCCCAAAATCATCCCCTTTTGATTTCAAGAAATCAGCATTGACTGGGAAGAGAATGGTTGACGTTGTTTTTGAATTCCAGTAAGATTCTGGTCGTGTCAAGGTATATTGAACCGTTTGGTCGTCAAGTGCTTTAACTCCAACAGTTGAAAAGTCTGTTGTTTTACCAGTGATATAGTCATCTAAACCAGCAACGGATTCTTGCACCAAGTACAAGGCTTCTGATTTTTTATCAGCCGCATATTTCAAGCCAGTTACAAAATCTTGGGCAGTTACAGGAGCATATTCATCTCCATCTGCAGTATACCATTTAGCATCTTTACGCAGTTTGTAGGTATAGGTCAGACCATCCTTGGATACACTCCAATCCTCTGCCAAGGATGGGATATAGTTCCCATACTGGTCATTTTCCATGAGCCCATCTACCAAATTAACCACGATATCATTAGTTGTTGCACGGTTTTCTGCTAGATAATTCAAACTAGACGGATCACTAGTATAAACATAGTTATATGTTTTTGACGCTGTGCTGGAATTTCCACACGCGCTTAATAAAATACCTGCACTTAATACGACACCTGCAAGCGTTGCATACTTGGCTTTAGACTTTTTCATCTTCAGAACCTCCTGATTTAAATATTTGTCTTATTATACAACTTGAGTTTTATTTAGTCAATAGATTTTTAAGTAAAATTTAAGAAAAATTAAATTACCATCTACAAACTTTAGCTATTATTCTACAAATTAATAAAAAAGAGAATAAATTGAACATTTTATGGTAGAAATGTTCAATTTATCCCTTTTATTTATAAATATTTTTTAAGTTAACTTTAATTTGATTCGTAAGCGATCTGCTTGAGCTTTTCCAATAACCTTATCCAATAAACGGGTACGGAGGCTCATAATTCCATAAGCTCCTCCACCCATGGTACCGACAAGGGCTACATAAAGGAAGCTCCACAAACGCCCACTTGGTTGGAAGACAAATCCCAGTATCCACTGTATGGCACCTACGCCAATAAACATAACAAGAGTTAACAAACTGATTAAAATTGTTCTCCTAAATACCACATTACCTCTCATTCCTGTTACCCTACATAGTTCACGATAAATGAATATAATGGGGATGATAAGAGCGATTGATGTTGAAATCAAAGGACCATAACTGTGAAAAAGATAAATTGTTGGTAATTGCAAGACTAGCTTAGCAACCGAACCATAGAAAAAGTAACGGATTGCTTTACGGTTATGGAACATAGCCTGAAGCATTGGTGACAAAACCATATATACACCCAAAATGGTTGACTGCAAGACCGCAAAGATAAACAAACCTAATGCCAAACCATCTGGCTTCCCGTAAAATATGGTATAAATAGGTTCACCGACCATGACCACTCCCACTGTTGCAGGAAAAAGAAACAATAGAAGCATCGTTAGATTATCTTGAATCAATTTAGAGGCAGACCTCAAATCACCTTTCACATAGTTTTCGGTCAAAAGTGGCAAGCCTACACCACCAATCGAAACTCCTAAGGAAATTAAAATCATAGTGATTTTATTAGGATTAGCAGAGAAATAAGAAAACATGACAACCAAGTCTTCATTACTATAGTTGGTAAACCAACTCATACTATTGATAAAGGTCATCTGGTCCAAAATCTGGAAAAGCTGGATAGCAGACCCTGTCAGGATAAAAGGAATGGCTTCCTTAATGGTGTCGACCAAAAGACGCTTGCTGTTTATCTTATCTCCTGTTTCAAGGACTCTTTTAAGTAAACCTTCTTTGGCAAGGAAATAGATCAAAACTGCAAAACTAGCTACCATGCCGACAAAGGCAGCAAAGGTGGATTGGGTAACCGCTGCTAGATAATCTCCTGAACCCATTTTCATAATGATAAAGGTAGCTAAGAGCATCCAGATAACACGAATGACCTGCTCAGCGATTTGGCTCATGGCATAAGGTTTCAGGTTATTCATCCCTTGGAAGAAGCCTCGAATCACACTCATAGATGGGAAAATCAAGACCGCCCAAGCCAAGCTCTGCATGATTGGGATCAGGTCTTCCCCTACACCCGACAAATCTGCTAGCCAAGGAGCAAAGACATACAAGACTAAAGCAAAAACCAGACCTAGTCCAGTCATAAAGCCCAAAAAACTCCGAATCAGGGCAAAGCTATGCTCTTCTTCTCGCATGGTATTGTACTTGGCCACTTGCTTGGCCACCGCAACTGGAATACCCGCTGTTGAAACCAGCAAGAACCATGCATAGATATTGTAGCCCATGGTAAAGAGACCATTTGCTGTAGCCGCATAAGACCCCATCCAGATATACCAAGGGATGATATAAATGGCACCGAGTAGACGACTGATAAAGTTACTAGCCGTTAGCCAAGCAGTCCCCCGTAACATCTGGGCCTGCTGGTGATTGTTTTCGTTAGACATAGATTCCTCATTTAATTTTAATCACTAGGAAAAATTCCTTATCTTCCATTATAAACTTTTCCTTGTCACTTGTAAATTTACGACTTTCGGTTTACAATAGAAAGTATGATTAAGATTGAAACCGTATTAGATATTTTAAAGAAAGATGGTCTCTTTCGTGAGATTATCGACCAAGGACATTATCACTACAACTACAGCCATGTCGTATTTGACACCATCTGCTATGATAGCCGCAAAGCCAAAGAGAAGAGCCTCTTTTTCGTCAAGGGTGCTGCCTTTAAGAAGGAATTTCTGATTTCTGCCATCTCTCAAGGCCTCGGTTGGTATGTGGCTGAAGAAGACTATGAGGTTGGTATTCCTGCTATTATCGTCAGTGATATCAAGAAAGCCATGAGTTTGGTAGCTATGGAGTTTTATGGCAATCCACAGGAAAAACTTAAACTCCTTGCCTTTACTGGAACCAAGGGTAAGACAACAGCAGCCTATTTCGCTTATAATATCTTATCTCAAGGGTATCGACCGGCTATGCTCTCAACCATGAACACAACTCTAGATGGCAAGACTTTCTTTAAGTCTGCATTGACAACCCCTGAGAGCATTGACCTCTTTGACATGATGAATCAAGCTGTGCAAAATGACCGTACTCACCTCATCATGGAGGTATCCAGTCAGGCCTATCTGGTCAAACGTGTCTATGGTCTAACCTTTGATGTGGGAGTTTTCCTCAATATCAGCCCCGACCATATCGGCCCGATTGAACACCCTAGCTTTGAAGACTACTTCTACCACAAACGTCTCTTGATGGAAAATAGCCGAGCAGTAATCATTAACAGTGACATGGACCACTTTTCTGTCTTGAAAGAACAAGTCGATGATCAAGACCATGATTTCTACGGTAGCCAGTCTGATAACCAAATCGAGAATTCCAAAGCCTTTAGTTTTTCAGCTACGGGTAAACTTGCTGGAGACTATGACATCCAGTTAATTGGGCACTTCAACCAAGAAAACGCCGTCGCTGCCGGACTTGCTTGTCTCCGTCTCGGAGCTAGTCTTGAAGACATCAAAAAAGGAATCGCTGCAACCCGTGTTCCGGGTCGTATGGAAGTCCTCACTCAGAAAAATGGAGCCAAGGTTTTCATCGACTATGCCCACAATGGTGACAGTCTGAAAAAACTAATCAATGTTGTAGAAACTCATCAAACAGGAAAGATTGCTCTGGTCTTAGGTTCGACAGGAAATAAGGGAGAAAGTCGTCGTAAGGACTTTGGCCTCCTCCTCAATCAACACCCTGAGATTCAAGTCTTTTTGACTGCTGATGACCCCAATTATGAAGACCCAATGGCCATTGCAGATGAAATCAGTAGCTATATCAGCCATCCTATTGAAAAGATTGCCGATCGCCAAGAAGCTATCAAGGCAGCGATGGCTATCACAAGTCAAGAATTAGATGCTGTGATTATCGCTGGTAAGGGAGCCGATTGCTACCAAATCGTCCAAGGTAAGAAAGAAGCCTATCCAGGAGATGCAGCCGTCGCAGAAAATTATTTATAAGATAAAAAAATCAAGGGAAATGAAACCCTTGATTTTTTCTATTTTTATTTAAAAGCGTTTTTCAAACCTTCAACGGCACCTTCTACAGCATCTTTAGCATCTTCAACTACTTCTTTTGCCTTAGCAACTGTCTTTTCTACAGCGCCTTCTGCTTCAGTCTTACCATCTCCAGTAACTTTACCAAATCCTTCTTTGATAGCGCCTGTTGCTTGTTCCAATTTGTTTTCAAGTGACATATGATTGTCTCCTTTAGTTTTATTCCGATATGTGTTATCGGTTACATATAGTTTATACTTAATCCTAAGGAAAGTCAAACAATGTGCTCAGAAACAAAATTTCAAGCTAAGTAGAAAGTTAATCTCTCCTTGTCAAAATCGACGGCCAATTCATACTTTCCATCTTCATTTTGGACAATATAGCCCAAGACTACTAAACTGTCCACAAAGATATCACGTCGTTTCTGCATCAGTTGATCTTTTTTGAGAAATTTTAGCAAAAAAGTCGTCATATATTTGAGAGCATACTCAGGATTGACATCTCCCAAAATAGCATAGAGTACCTGCTGTTTTTCTGTCAAAGGATACTGATGTTTGACCTTGTAGAAATAATTGGACAGGGTCATTTTTGATCTCGCAAAGTCCGTCTTTTCAACTAAAATAGATTCATTGGTTTGATTTCGTAATTCCGTCTCAAACCTCTGCTCTAACAAGGCTTGATAGACCGGACTATCTTCGCTAACAAAAATCTCTTGATCCAGTTCGAGATTATCGAGTGATTCAAGCATAGGAAGATTAAGGTAATAACGCTTATTTTCCCGACGAATCAAACCAGCCTTTATATACTCTTCCATAAGTTTATCAACTGCCACATCTGGAAATTGAGCCTTAATTTCTCTCAAAATAACATCATCATGCTGGTCCAGATAGCGAATCAATTCTCCAAAAAATGACTGTCTCGTCAAACGAGATGGATTAAAAATCTGAATCATGAAGATTCCTTTCTTTACATTCTAACAGAGGCGATGCTGCCAACTGACTAGGATTGGTCCCAGCTTGGTTCAGAGGAACAGGCAAGCCTAGTTCTCTGTAATACTCTCTCCAAAAGTCACTAATCTCCTGCTCCCCATCCTCAAATTTCATGGGAATGGTTTCAAAAATGGGGAGGATTTCTGCCATATACTGGGAACAGTAAAAACCTTCTCCATCTGGATAGAAAGAAGCATTGTAGGGTGCTCCTAGATGTTTGCAAGCTTTTTCCTTCACAGACTGGATATCCATTTCTGGGTAAACATAGAGGTCGTACAAATGATTGGACTCAAAGAAGTCTGCTGGTTCCTGACAGATAACACCCGCTTTTCTACTAGCATGATAAATCATCCCATCCAAATAAATGGCAACATGGTTATAGTTGCCTGTGGAAGTCTGGATGGCCTGTCCCATATCTGAAAGGTCCTTCACAAAAATCAAATCGCCATTTTCTAACATGCTTCACTCCTAGAAAAAAAGGAGCCGAAACTCCTTTCGATATAAGTCAAATTAGAATTTCCTAATTTGAATTGACACTCAAAATATTAAGCATTGAAGCTTTCAGTCAATTGAGGTACCACTTGTTTCTTACGTGAAACAGCACCAGCAAGGAAGGCGTGGTTGTCTTCAAGTTTGAAGTTGAAAGCCGCTTCGACCTTGTCCATGTTAGCACCAAGTGCTAGGATTTCTGAGTTTGAGTTGACGATATCTGTAATCATCAATACAAAGTCAGAATAACCATTTGTTGCGTTGGCGGCTTGCATTGCAGCTTCAATTTCTGCTTGACGTTCTAAAACTTCAGCGATGTCAACTGTGTTTACTTGGGCAACACGGACATTATTTCCGTTCAATTCAAAAGTTTTAGCATCGATGTCAATCAATTCGTCAGCAGATTTGCTAGCCAAGTTGGTACCAGCTTTCAACATAGCCAAACCATATTCTTCCAAGTTCACACCAGCCAATTCAGCCAATTCAGGAGCAATGACTTTATCTGTTGGATGTGTTGTTGGTGATTTCAAAAGAAGGGTATCTGAAATCAAACCTGAAAGCATCAAGCCAGCAATCTCTTTAGGAACAGCTACACCATGTTCTTTGAACATACGGTAAACGATTGAAGACGCTGATCCAACTGGCTCCAAACGCATGTAAAGTGGGCTTGCAGTTTCAAAGTTAGCCACGCGGTGGTGGTCTACAACACCATAAACTTCTACTTCAGCGATATCTGATACAGATTGTTGGAATTCATTGTGGTCAGTTAGGATAACTTGCTCTGCACCTTCTGCTTTGGCAGAAGTGATAACACGCGGTGCTTCTACACCAAAATAGTTCAAGACAAAGGCTGTTTCTTCATTTGGAGTTCCAAGTGCAACAGCTTCCGTATCCAAACCGTAAGCTTCTTTTGCAAGGTAGGCAAAGGCTACAGATGACCCGATGGCATCTGAGTCTGGATTTTGGTGACCAAATACTAGAATCTTAGACATGATAATACCTCATTTTGTTTATTCTCTTTATTGTAGCATTTTTTTCGCTTTTTGACAAAAGTAAGAGGAGTCAAAGGACTCCTCACGATTCTTCAAAATAACTGAGTAAATTTCTATCTTGATTTTCAGATAAAAATCTTTCCTTCTGTGGCCTCTTCTTACGCTTGAGAAGGGCTTCTGCCGACATGGCTTCTTCCTTACTGGCAAAACCTTGAGCATAGATGAGTTTGACTGGCAATCGTGCTCGTGTATATTTGGCTCCCTTCCCACTATTGTGGACAGCGAGGCGTCTTCTCACATCAGTCGTATAGCCTGTATAGTAAGATCCATCACGACACTCCAGCACGTACATATAAGCCTTATGATCCATAATAAATCTCTTCGAGTTCCGGCGTATAAGAGCCATCATCATTGTGGACAATGAGAGGTGGCAAAACCTTAAAGCCACTTGTCGAGCCATCCTTGATAGCCTCAATCAAGAGCATATTGGCTTCCTTTTCTCTTTTTGGATAAACAAACTGCAGGCGCTTAGGGGCTAGATTATGCCGTTGTAAGCTGTCCAAGATATCTAAAAGCCGATCAGGACGATGAACCATGGCCAAGCGTCCATTCGATTTAAGAATACTCTGGGCACTACGACAGATTTCCTGCAAATTGGTCGTGATTTCATGTCGCGCCAAGAGATAATGTTCACTCTCGTTCAGATTGGAATGAGGATCCACCTTGAAATAGGGCGGATTACACAAAATCATATCTACCTTACTTCCCTGAATGTAAGCAGGCATATTTTTCAAATCATCACAGATGACCTGCATCTGCTCTTCCAAACCATTCAAGCGGACAGAGCGCTCAGCCATATCTGCCAAACGCTCCTGAATCTCAACAGCCAAAATCTGTGCCTGAGTCCGAGTGCTAGCAAATAGCCCAACTGCTCCATTTCCAGCGCAAAAATCCACTATCAAGCCCTTTTTAGGAAAACGTGGAAAACGTGACAAGAGAACACTATCCACCGAATAGCTAAAGACCTCTCTATTTTGAATGATTTTGATATCTGTCGAAAAGAGCTGGTTAATGCGCTCTCCTGATTTTAATAATTGTTCTTCTTCCATGGTCCTATTATAGCAAATTTATATTAACATTACAAAAGATAGTAATTGCTAACTAGTGCTTCTGATTCTTCAAATGTTGAAGGGCTTCCTTGGTCCAAATTGGCATCATTCGTTTGAGAGGCGCAAAGCCATAGTTAAAACGGTCGCTTGAAAAGCGTCTCCGTCTCGGAAACTGGTGCTTTTCTTCCTCCAAAGTGCGGATCGAAAGACTGGCTTTCCCTGTAAATTCATCTAAATCCACCACCTGAACCAGAACCTCTTCATCGACTTTCAAGGCTTCTTGGATATTTTCAATAAAGCCTGTCCGAATCTCTGAAATGTGAATCAGCCCCGTATCACCCGTTTCTAGCTCAACAAAGGCACCGTAGGGCTGAATCCCTGTAATACGGCCCTTTAGCTTATCACCGATTTTCATCCTAGTCCTCGATTTCAATTGTTTCAATCACGACATCTTCAACTGGCTTGTCCATAGCCCCTGTCTCAACAGCAGCAATGGCGTCCAAAACAGCGTAAGAAGCTTCATCAGCTAGCTGACCAAAAACAGTATGACGGCGGTCTAAGTGAGGAGTTCCTCCTTGGTTGGCATAGATTTCCGCAATCGATTCTGGCCAACCTCCACGAGCAATTTCTTTCTTAGAATAAGGCAAATGTTGATTTTGCACAATAAAGAACTGGCTACCGTTGGTATTTGGACCAGCATTGGCCATAGAAAGGGCACCACGAATATTGTAAAGTTCTTCAGAGAATTCATCCTCAAATGATTCGCCGTAGATTGACTCGCCACCCATACCAGTACCAGTTGGGTCTCCACCTTGAATCATAAAGTCCTTGATAATACGATGGAAAATGACACCATCATAGTAACCATCTTTTGAAAGAGCTACAAAGTTAGCCACTGTTTTAGGAGCATGTTCAGGGAAGAGCTTGATACGCAAGTCTCCGTGATTGGTCTTAATAGTCGCGATAGGACCTTCTACTGTTTCAATGTCTACTTGTGGGAAATGCAATTCTTTTTCTACCATACCAAATCCTTCTAAGGCATCAAAAATGCCATCTTCTTCTAGTGTTTTTGTTATATAATCTGCTTTTTCTTTGATATTATCATGAGAAATTCCCATAGCGACGCTGATTCCAGCATAATCAAAGAGTTCTAAGTCATTCAGCCCATCTCCAAAAACCATGACGTTCTCTGGTTTCAAACCTAGGTATTCCACAACCTTTTCCACACCCGTCGCTTTGGAGCCTGAAATCGGCACAATATCAGACGAATGCTCATGCCAACGAACCATGCGAAGCTTGTCTGAGAAACTGTCAGGCAAGTGCAAGTCATCTCCCTTATCTTCAAAAGTCCACATCTGATAGATATCTTCTTTCTCATGGAAATTAGGATCTACAGCCAAATCAGGGTAAATTGGATTGATCGCTTCACTAATCATATCGGTGCGAGTCGACAACTTGGCATCATGACTCCCAACCAAGCCATACTCAACTCCCTCTTGCTTTGCCCAAGAGATATATTCTTCCACATCTTCTTTGGCAATCTGATGTTGATAAATGACCTGACCTTTTTTATCTTCAATGTAGGCCCCGTTTAAGGTTACAAAAAAGTCAGGCTTGAGGTCACGAATCTCTGGCACAACACCAAAAATCCCTCGTCCAGAAGCAATACCTGTCAAAATTCCTTTCTCACGTAATTGCTTAAAAACAGTTGGGATTGAAGCTGGAATAAAACCTGTCTTAGAATTTCTCAATGTATCATCAATATCAAAAAAGACAATCTTGATTTTCTTTGCCTTGTATCTTAATTTGGCATCCATCTCACTACCTCTTTCAATCTAACTCTTTCCATTATACCATAAAGTAGCTAAATCCCCTATTTTCAAAAAGTTTCCAGTTTTATTGTAAGTCCTTGGATAAGTATAAAACTAAATCATCATTATTTTGGCTAGTTGCATTCATTTCCAAGGGTTTATTTCTATACCAGACACCTGTCCCATCTGGAATATAGCCTCGTTTGATATACAATCTCTGGGCAGGGCCATAGCCTGAGTGCAAACCTACACCAAGAGTGACCTTACTCGAAACAAACTTGACTCGTTTTTCTGCTTCTTCTAGCAGTTGATTCCCAATCCCTTGATTTCGAAAAGGCTCAAACACATTAAAATCTGATAATTCTGGATATACTTCTGCAAAAGGACCATGTTTAGCAGAGGGCAAAATGGTAACGTAGCCCGCTACAGCACCATCAATCTCTGCAACTAAGACTTCTCTCTCCCCACTTTCCTGTTCCAGAAAATATCTAGCCAAAATTTCCTCTCTACCAGTCCAACCTTGATTCATAAATCCATGAGATAAGGATTCAATATCAGACTTAATCATATTTCTAATCGTACAATTCATCTTTGACTTACCCACCTTTACTCTTTCTATTACCATTATAGCACGCCAAGGTCAGAAAAAACTATCTCGTGAAAAAAAACCAACCGGGCTTTAATTCGCTTTCTTATTTTCAAGCTCATGAAAAAGAGGTCCACTGGACCCAAACTCGCTCTCTCATTTCAAGGCTCGTGAAAAAAAGACCCGTCGGGGTCTTAATTCGCTTTCTTGTTTTCAAGCTCATGAAAAAGAGGTCCACTGGACCCAACTCGCATTCTCATTTCAAAGCTCGTGAAAAAAAGACCCAACCGGGTCTTTTCTTTAATCTTCGTTTACGAAAGGCATCAAAGCCATTACGCGAGCACGTTTGATAGCTGTTGTTACTTTACGTTGGTTTTTAGCTGAAGTTCCTGTTACACGACGAGGAAGGATTTTCCCACGTTCTGAAACGAAACGGCTAAGAAGCTCAGTATCTTTGTAATCAACATATTCAATTTTGTTTGCTGCGATGTAATCAACTTTTTTACGGCGTTTGAATCCGCCACGACGTTGTTGAGCCATGTTTTTTCTCCTTTATAATTTTAGTTGTCCATTAGAATGGTAAATCATCATCTGAAATATCCAACGGATTTGTTGCTCCAAATGGATTTTCATCACGTGAAAAGTCTGGTACTGAATTTGTAGGTGCTGAATAGTTTGAACTTGGTGCAGAATAAGCTCCACCTGTGTGACCCTCACGCACACTACGGCTTTCCAACATTTGGAAATTCTCAGCCACGACCTCTGTCACGTAGACACGTTGTCCTTGCTGGTTATCGTAACTACGAGTCTGGATACGACCTGTCACCCCGATAAGTGAGCCTTTTTTAGCCCAGTTAGCAAGGTTTTCAGCCTG
The DNA here is from genome assembly GCF_001072665.1 of Streptococcus pseudopneumoniae. Classification (GTDB taxonomy): domain Bacteria; phylum Bacillota; class Bacilli; order Lactobacillales; family Streptococcaceae; genus Streptococcus; species Streptococcus pseudopneumoniae_S. Next base: position 16,276 of record NZ_JVJI01000067.1, read on the forward strand.
TTGGCGCCACATAACGACATTGATAAAATCAGTCTCACGTTCGCCATTTTGACTCTTAAATGTACGGTTTACTGCAAGAGTAAAAGTCGCAACTGCTACATTTGATGGGGTATAACGCAACTCAGCGTCACGTGTCATACGCCCTACAAGTACAACATTGTTAATCATAGTTTACCTTCTTACGCGTCAGTTTTGACGATCATGTGACGAAGAATGTCAGCGTTGATTTTTGAAAGACGGTCAAACTCTTTAAGAGCTGCATCGTCGTTTGCTTCAACGTTAACGATGTGGTAAAGTCCTTCACGGAAATCTTTGATTTCGTATGCAAGACGGCGTTTTTCCCAAGATTTTGATTCAACAACAGTTGCACCGTTGTCAGTCAAAATAGAGTCAAAACGTGCTACCAAAGCGTTTTTAGCTTCTTCTTCAATGTTTGGACGAATGATATAAAGAATTTCGTATTTAGCCATTGATATGTTCCTCCTTTTGGTCTAATGACCCCAAGACTTTGCAAGGGGTAAGTGAGGTTCGCTCACAATAAACTATTATACTAGAAAAAATTTTTTTACGCAAGTAAAAACACTGAAATAAAAAAGAAGATGACGAATCATCTTCTCAAAAATACAACTCTATAGCTAGAGATATAATATTTTTAACATTTACCACTCTCTAGAAATTATGGATCCGTTTTATTGATTTTTACCAAAGACATCTCGATAGAGCATTCCTGTTCGTAAAGTCTCTGCGTCTCCTCCTAATTGCTCCACCAACTCGTAGGCAAAGGCAAGGGCTGTTGAGGGGCCTCGACTGGTTGTCAAATGACCATCTACCACTACTGTTTCCTTGACGTAGTGACCATCAAGAATTTGCTCTTGGACGCCATCATAACAAGTGTACTGCTTGTTTTTCAATACCCCTGCTTGATTGAGGGCAATTGGTGCCGCACAAATGGCTGCCAGTTTCTTCCCTTTTTGCTCGAAGCTTTGCAACTCTTGAATCAAGGCCTGATTATCCCGTAAATGTGCAGAACCAGGCATTCCGCCAGGAAGGACAATCATGTCATAGTCGGATAGATCTCCCTCAAAGACACGATCTGCTCTTACTTGGATTGCATGCGAACCAGTCACTTGCTCTTCAAACCCAACCATATCACAAGTGATATTTGCCCGACGCAAAACATCCACAACTGTCAAAGCTTCAATTTCTTCAAAGCCCTGAGCTAACATAACTGCTACTTTTACCATGATTTTCTCCTTATTTGATTTGTTTTAAAACAACCTTTTTCCGCTTGAATGGAACTTTTCCGCTCTTTTCTTCAGCTAGATTGGTCTGGTAACTCATCGATAAAAGTAAGCCCACACCAATCAGATTACTGATAATAGCCGATCCTCCTTGAGAAATGAAAGGCAAGGGAATGCCCGTCAAAGGAAGCAAACCTGTCACGGCACCGATATTCTCAAAGATATGGAAGAGTAACATCATAATCAAACCTGTGGAAATATAGGTGTAGAACTGGTTATTTGATTTAAGAGTAATCTTCAACATACGGTAAATCAGCATGAGATAAAGGGCGATAACAAGGACGGAGCCAATAAAGCCAAAATCTTCTGCTATAACCGTGAAAATCATATCCGACTCTCGAACTGGAATAAGCAGATTAGAAGCATTAAAACCCTGTCCAAACAAGCCACCGCTTCCAATGGCAATCTGTCCTTGAGCCTGCTGATAGGTCGTTGTTTGAGCAAAGTCAAATGGATTGAGCCAAGCCAAAATACGGTTGATTTGGTAGGTCGGCATTCCCAGTTGATGGAGAAAAGCCCGACCGTCCTTGCTGATAAAAATAGCTAAGAAACCAGCAATTCCAGTTACAGCAGTTACAAATACTGGGATAATAATTTTCCAAGAAACCCCCGATAATAAAACGATTCCTGAGAAAATGGCTACAAAAACCAAAGCCGTCCCTAAGTCACTTTGAAGTGCCAAAAGAACTAGGACTGGAATGGTAAAGAGAATCATCCAAAAAATTAACAAAAAGTCCAGCGGAATTGTGCGTCTCCACTCCTTATGTTTTTTGGTAAACTGGACAATCACACGGGCCAACATGAGGATATAGGATATCTTCATAAATTCTGACGGCTGGAACAAGGTAACACCATTTACCGATACCCAGTTTTTGGCACCCGTTGATGCAACTAAACTTGGATTATAAAAGACGATAGGTAAGACCATAAGTCCCAAGCCTAAAATATATAGAAAGGGTGTCACCTTCCAAAGAAATTCTGTATTGAAGAGCATGACCACAAAACCAATTACAAGTCCCAAGGCAATCCAAGCGACCTGCTGCCCTAAAATGGGCAAAATATTATTTGGATAATCATGACTAACGGCAATATAAATAGCCACCACACCGATAACCAGTAGGAAAAATACTGGCAGGAGCAAACTATAATCGACTCTAGAGTCGAGAGAACGTTTCATATATTCACCTTTTCTCTTTCTTAGATTTTTCATTTTTGTTGTTTTGGAGGAAATCAATAACAGTAGAGGTAATCTGTTTTCTATTCACCTCTCTGATAGTTCTTTCCTTCGCTAAAGCTTGTCTAATCTGTTTACCATATCGTTTATGAACAATTCGACTATCCAATATCACAGCAATGGAAGCTTGTTCCTCTTTTCTAATTGTTCGACCCAAAGCCTGTTTGAGACGAATAATGGCCATTGGCAACTGATAATCATAGAAAGGATTCTTCCCTTCCTGACGCAATTCATGATTTAATTTTCGTGTTAAAGGTTCTTGGGGATTTTGGAAAGGCAATCGAGGAATTACTTGAATAACGCAAGGATGGGTAGAAAAATCAACCCCCTCCCAGAAACTTCCTGTTCCAAGTAAGATTTGTCGCTCTCCTTTTTCAAAACGTTTCTTCAGCTGACTGGGTTCCCCATTTTTATATTGGGCTAAATGAGGATGGTCTAGTAAATCTGACACTGCTAACAGTAATTCTTTAGACGTAAATAAAACAAGCAAAGGCTCTTGAAACACCTGTAAGGAATGGATAACTGATGTAACCTCTTCTGCATAATCTAAAGGAGAATGTTCAGTTACTAACGGAAAATCATTTACTAATAGAACTTCTTGCTGCTTCTGTTGTAAAGATTCAACTGTAATAAGTGGAGCTTCAGTAAATCCTAATAAATCCGCTAAAGAAACTCTATTACTGATTTCAAGAGTGGCAGATACGCCAAGCACTCTGCAATCTTCTGGCAATAAATCTGCTAGTAGCAAGCGACCTTTTTTACTTGAACAAATTAACACATCTTTACTTGACTTCTCAGCTGTTGCCAGCCAAAATTCACGGTCCGATGTAAAAAAGCGCGTCATATCTCTATACTCGGGAAGATTTAACTCAGAAAAATGCTGGCGTAAGTTTTCAAGAGAATCCAACCACTTGTCATTCTTAAGTCCTGAGTAAAACTGATTTATCAAATAGCGACATTCAAACCCAATACTCTCAAGCAACCGTCTCTGAATAAGATCTTTTTCTGTTTCCAAGGACTTTTCAACTTGTGTTACTAAATTATCGAGAAGATAAGACTCTTGGGCGAGGTTTTCAAGAGCAATCAGCATTTTTTGAGCTTCATCTATGATTACCAAGCGATTGTTGACAAACTCTGGATCGTCCTCTAAACGTGTTACCAAATAAGCGTGATTGGTTAACAAAAGGCGACTCGATTTAGCCCTATCTTGACTGCGTTTCCAGAAGTCCTCAGAAATAAATAAACTTTTTTTTGAAAGTTTTCCATCATGTACAAATTCAGGTATAAAATGTTGATAACGATACAGCTGCCCGATTTCATCTAAGTCACCTGTTTCTGTCTCTGTTAACCAAATCAATACTTGCATTTTAAAGCGTGTGAATAGGCGGTTAGACTCTGGCCTATGAAGTACTTTATAAAAATTATCGAGTTTCAAATAATTTTGAGGTCCCTTAAGACTATGAATATCAATATGAAAAGTATCTTTTAATCGACTTCCTTCTTCTTGCATAATTTGATTTTGAAGGATTTTGGTAGGAACACTAACAAGGATGCCTCCTTCACTTTTCATGCTCAAAGCTGGCAGTAGGTAACCATAAGTCTTTCCAAGTCCCGTTTGGGCTTGAATAAACGCGGTTTTCTGTTCTTTTAATAACTGCTCAACTTTTTCTGCAAATTCAACTTGCTGAGGACGTTCATCCAAGCCTAACAAGGACATATTTTTAGTGAAATCCTTTGATAGCTTACGTGGTTTTAAAGACTGACTTTTCTTTCTTAGAAAGAGTCCATGGAACTCCATCAAATCGTGAGAAGAAAGGAGGGACTGTCGCTGATACACTTCTTCAATCACTAAGTAAGTTTCATAAAGGAGGTTATCCGCAAGATTTAACAACGTTTCTAAAAGTCCTTTTGGTAACTGAAAAAGTTTTTGACGCATAAAAAGCAAAAGCTCTGCTGTTGCTTGTGCATCAGAGAGAGCGGTATGGGCGTGGTCTAACTTAATCCCTAACTCTTGACAGAGAATGCCGAGATTGTACTTTTCAAACTGAGGGTACAAAACCTGTGCTAACTCAACGGTATCCACTCGTGGAGTTCTCAATTCATAACCTTCAAAGAATAGGTACTCTGCTAGAAGATTTGCATCAAACTGTACATTGTGCGCGACAAAAACACCATTCTTGACCAGCTCAAAAATCCTTCCAGCTACCTGTGAAAACTCTGGAGCAACTGCCAACCGTTGATCAGTCAAACCTGTCAATTCTTTTATATGAGAATCCAAGGGCTCATGAGGATTGACATCCGTCCCATACTGATCGACGATTTCACCATTTTCAATCACCACAATACCCACTTGAATAATTTTTGCCTTGCTTCCGGTGCTAGTGGCCTCTAAATCAACAACCACATACCGATCATTTCTCGAATTCATCATTAAAAATTATATCAAAAAAAGCCCTGTTTGACACCCCTCAACTTCGATAGAAAAATCTCTTTGCTTGAAAAAATTTTTATAAAATGTTTGAATAGTATTATACAGAAAAGGAGACATAAGATGAACCCATTAGATTTGTTTAACCAAGTAAAAGAGCTAATCGAAACAAAAGATTTCGAAGCTGCAAAAACATTTGTTGCAGAAAATCAAGAACAACTTGGAGAATACTTCTCCCAAGCTCAGCAGTTGATTTCTGGTTCAGAAGGTCTAGATGGCCTCGTTGGAAAGATTAAAGGTTTTTTCTAAAAGATATAAAGGCGCCTGAAACGATCAGGTGCCTTTTTGAGATATTTTTTTCATTATTTTGGGCAGATAAGAGCTGATTTCCGTCGGCAAGACCACATAATGTTCTTGAGATAGTTCTTGGGCTATGGCTGAATGAAGATGAGTCACTACTGCCACACGTTCGTAGAGACTGGCCTGTCGAAATTGGCCTGCAAATCCTGCAATCATTCCAGCTAGTGTATCTCCCATACCACCAGTCGCCTGATAGGGACCGCCAACCTGTAACTGGTAACAATCAGACTGGCCAGCTTGCCAAATACGAGTAGCTGGACCTTTCTCCACCAAAATTGTTCCTTGAGGGAAAGAAGTCAGGGCACTAGATGTTGTATCTTCCTTTTGTTTTTCAATAGCAATACCAGACAGCTTTTCCCATTCTTTTTGGTGGGGAGTTAGGATAAGCTGGTTAGATGGAAACGACAAACTTGTCCTAGCAATGATAGTTAAGGCCCCTCCGTCTACAATCAAAATCTGATTCTTTTTTAAGCTAGCAAAGACCTGTTTTACTAGATTTTCTCCAAAAGCATCGTCTCGTAAACCAGGTCCCACTAAGACCACTTCTGCCTTCTCCAACTGCTCTTTTAACAATTGCTGGTCTTGCAGAGAAAAGGCCATAGCCTCAGGTAAATGATTGTGCAAAGCTGGGATATTTTCCCGATCTGTTCCAACAGTCACCAAACCAGCTCCACTTTTAACAGCTGCCAAAGCAGCCATGATGATGGCACCACCATAAGGATACGTCCCACCAAGCAACAGCAAACGGCCATAGTCTCCTTTATGACTGGTACGAGAACGTTCAATAATAACTTTTTCTAATAATTCTTGCTCAATCACTTTCATTGTTTTTCCTCAACTATCCTTTATCTGATTGTTTTAAAACAACTTGATAGACTTTCTTAGTCCACTCTTCTAAGTCTTCTCCAGCATAGTCAAGATAATGCACCCTATCTTGTATTTTAGTTGGAATAATATTTTCAAATTGGCTCTTATTATGAGTTGGAATAATACAAATATACAACTCACTAAATAAATTCAACATGTCCTTAATTTTTGCAACATGGTAGCCATCAAAAATATATCCAGTAACTTTAATCAAATCTGTATAGATAAAATGAAAACTCACTCCAGGAATAAACTTGTCTTGTAATTCTTTCTCTGAAGGAGCTCGACCTAATAAACGCTCCATCGCTAATCGATAACCAGAACTTGTATTTGACCACCCTAACATGACATAGTCAAAATAATCTATCGGATCCGATGCAGCATTTCTACTATCCAAAACCAACTCCTCAGCATCTCGCCCAAAGGCTTTCACAGCAGATAAGAGCTGACCTGTTTTAAAGATAGAAATCGCTACATCTATAGTCGTAGTATGACTACAGTAGTCCGAAGTCACTAACCTCTTATGTAGATCATAAGTCGAGGCTACTCTTTTATCTGTAGGGGTAAATGGTGGCAGAAAGTGATGCTGACAGATGTAATCTAAAATTTCTTTTTTTAAACAAGAATCAGCACATTCAATACTTGTTTGACGTTTATGAAGTTTTTCGTAAGCTATAAATTTAGCAATTTTTTCTAATTCCCACTCTTGAATATTTGGATAATCAATTAGTGCTAAGTAGTATATTCCATCCCATTGTAAACTATATTCCCCATTATAAATTTTTAAAATCATCTAATCACCTCACTCCATTATACAACAAAAAGGTACCCACCTTGCAGTTTGGATTACTATTTTTCTGTCTAACTTTTGGGGCACAATTCACCTCTCTTGCTTACACCTATATAAAACTGGAGAAGACCATGATTGTCTTCTCCAGTTTTTAGATGCCATCAACTTACTATAGTTGAAAAAGAAAGCAATTTTTAATCATCGACTAATATCTACAAATAGGAAGTCATTAGACGTACAGACTAATCTTCTTTACGTTTTACAGTTAATAGTGCTGCTGATAAGGCTAGTCCAACACTTGCTAAGAAAATAGCTGTTTCTGACTGTTTTTCACCAGTTTCTGGCAATCTCTTGTCTTCCTTGATAACTTGAACTGGTGCTTCTGGAGTCTGAGCTTTTTCTAACGAACTTAGTTTAAACTCTGGTTTTTCTACTGTCGGTGCTGGTTGGTCACCTACGGTTGATAATTGACCTGTGTACTCTGGTAGCTCATGTTTCAAGGCCATAACAGAGTTAACTCCACCTTGGAACTCTGGTTTCTCTACCGTCGGAGTTGGTTGTTCTCCTACGATTGACAATGGACCTGTGTACTCTGGTAGTTCGTGTTTCAAGGCCATAACGGAGTTGACTCCACCCTTGAACTCAGGTTTCTCTACTGTTGGAACGGCTTGATCGCCTAAGGTTGATACTGGGCCTGTATAAGCTGGTAGTTCATGTTTCAAGGCCATAACTGCATTCACACCACCTTGGAACTCAGGCTTCTCTACTGTTGGAGCGGTTTGGTCGCCTACTGTTGATACTGGGCCTGTGTAGGCTGGTAGTTCATTGACCAAGGCTTCAACTTCATTCACACCGCCTGTGAACTCAGGTACCTCAAGCACTGGTGCTGGTTCTTCACCCTTACTTGATTGAACAGGTTCTTCTGTC